>JAHDFQ010000011.1:48700-51356 GCA_020628085.1 Saprospiraceae bacterium | reverse complement strand
AGTTTTTTGAAAACTAAAATACAACTGTCTAGTTCTTTAAAACTTAGTTCTGATTGTTCAAATTGTCCGTTCGTGATTTTACCTGCAATGATAGTATCTACCAATTTATCAATGTCTTGACCAGTGGGATTACGGAGGCTTTTGGAAGCAGCTTCAAGGGAATCCGCACACATTAAAATGGTTTCTTCTTTTGTTTTAGGACGTGGGCCAGGGTATCGAAACAGACTTTCGTCAAACTCTTGGTTGGGAAATTCTTTAAGTTGATTTCTATAAAAATATTCACAGCGTGTATCGCCATGATGTGATCTAATTATATCGATTATTTCGAGTGGTAGGCGATTCTTTTTTGCTATTTTCACACCTTCCGTAACGTGTGAAATAATCATTTTTGCACTTTCAAAATTACTTAGATCGTCATGTGGATTACGTCCACTTTGATTTTCAATGTAATAGGTTGGATTAGTGGTTTTTCCAATATCGTGGTACAGTGCCGCTACTTTTATCAACAAAGAATTTGCACCAATTTCTGTGGCAGCCGCTTCGGCTAGGTTAGCAACTTGCAAAGAGTGTTGCAGTGTTCCTGGAGCTTTGAGCGAAAGATTTTTGAGCAAAGGACGATTCAAATCAGATAATTCTACCAAAGTAATAGCAGAGGTAAACCCAAATAATCGCTCCAATAAAGGAATTAATGGATACGCCAAAAGCGTTAGAATAGCATTAATGACGAACCAACTGTAAGACGACCAATCAATGTTCCAAAGATCGCCTTCTTTTATCAGATTTAAACCTAAAAAACCCACAGAGTAAGTCAAGAAGATCACTAGAATCGTAAAAAAGAATTTAGACCAATCCCGCATGTCGTTGTAAATCAGTACAGTGACGATACCTGCTAATATTTGAAGAAAAGTAAATTCGTAGCCTAAAGTGGTTAAAAAACTAGCAATCAATACCACAACAATATGGGTAAAAATCGCCAATCGTTCTTGAAAAAAGTTCTTTACAATAATCGGAACAATACAAAACGGAATCAAATAACTACTCAAATTATCGGTTAACTCCACCAGATATACTAAATAACTGAATACCATTAACCACAACAGCATAAAAATGAGGTTGGAAAACTTCTCATACACATAGGTTGCTTGCACTTGAAGATAAGCTAAGAACGTTCCAACAATTAAAAAAGCTAATAAAAAGTAGCCTAGAAATACTCCCCAATGCGATTTCTGATCGGTTACTTTTTTCTGATACTGCGCTCTAAACGACACCAATTTTTGGTAAATATCATCGGTTACGATTCCATTTTGTGGAATAATCAAATCGCCTTTTTTGACCATTCCACGGGTAGAAGAAATAGATGCTAATTGCTCGTTTTGAAATTTTTGTGTCAAACTATCATTGTACATTAAATTGGGTTCAATCAACTCCGTCAATAGCGGAAGTAGAAACTCAGGTTCATATAAACGACTATATGGGAGTGAATCACTTAATAGTTCATTGGCCGATTCAACTGTTAAAAGATTTTGTAAGGTTTCTTTTTTCTTAATATTGCCACTAACGACATTCACCACAAAATCTTTACCTTTTGTAGTATGGCTAGGCAATATTTGGGCAATACCACGATTGAAAATATTATCCAAAAACCGAATCCCATATTTTAAGTATCTTCCACTATTTCGTTGAACATCTCGAAATTGATTATCTCTTTTAGAACTTTCTAATTGCTCATCAAAAGCTTGTCGAAAGTCCTTTTTTTGAGTTTTCAATATGGTGGGATCGAGGTAGTAATATGGTGAAAAATCAACATTGATGTTCGCTTGTTCACTCATCATTTCCTCCTCTGTTTTCTGAATAGGAAAATCGAATGGAGCAATCAAATCTTCATAGCGCCAAGACTGTCCTTGTTCAAATTCGTATTTAAACTTGACGTTATTGGGCGTTAAAAAACTAATAAAAATAACCACTCCAATGACCATCAATATTTTGACAATATTGGGTAAGTTTTGGAGGGCATTGGACAGTTTACTTGCCATTGGATGGATTTAATTTCTTGCGTTCCACTTGATCTCCTCGACGGATAATTCTTTTGCCAATTGACGGGATAGAATGAATAGATAATCGGACAAACGATTTAAATATTGAATCACGATAGGGTCAACTGATTCATTATAATGCAACTCAACTGTCAAACGTTCGGCACGGCGACACACGCAGCGGGCGACATGACAAAAAGATACCGTTGTATGTCCTCCAGGCAAAATAAAATTTTTCAAAGGCTCTAAACCTTCGTCCATTTCATCCATTCTGTTTTCCAAAAATTGAATATCAGAATCTAAAATATCAGGTGTTTGCATTTCTTTATCGGGATCAGAAGCCAGATTCGCACCCAACGAAAACAGACGATCTTGAATGGTTTTTAAGTCCTCTCTAATTCCATTATTTTCAGCTGCATCTCGCACTAATCCAATATAAGAATTGAGTTCATCTACGGTTCCATAAGCGTCGATTCGGATATGATTTTTGGGTAAGCGTTTTCCTCCAAACAAGGAAGTTTCGCCTTTATCGCCTGTTTTAGTATATATTTTAAATGCCATTTATTTCTATTTAGATAGATGTTAGTGAAGAGTTGACTTGAAGTCAACTCTTCACTTTAGGT
>JAHDFQ010000011.1:0-48600 GCA_020628085.1 Saprospiraceae bacterium | reverse complement strand
TCTTCACTTTAGGTGTTAATGATACTGTAACACACCCAAATCTACTACGAAACCATCAATTTTATAGCGTTTTTTTGCATTCTTTTTATAATAATCCGCAGAATCACGATCATCGAACGGCCCTAAAATAATTTTATAAACACTATCTCCATTATCACGAGGTTCAATGCTAATTAGGACATTATCAAACCATTTTCCTTGTAAGTCCGCCACGTATTGAATGGCATTTTCGTAAGAACTTAAAGAAGCAACTTGTACACCAAAACCTTTTTTCTTGGGTCGACTTAGTTGAATATGATATAAATCATGTTTTTTATAATTTTTTCCCGTCACCAGTTCATTGCCTTCTGGAATTCCTTTTGGTGTAAAACCGCTGGACGGTAAACTTTTTTGAGGAGTTGATGAGGTTACTTTTTTTTCTGTTTTTGTGATAGGATTTGGTTTGGGTTTCGTTTCTTTTTTAGGCGTTTGTTTAGGTACAACAACCACAACTTCTTCCTTTCGATCAGATGGTTGCTCAACTTTAGGAGTAGGTTCTTTTTTTGGAGCTTTATTGATTATTTCTTTATCAACCGATTGTGTTTTAGGTGGTTTTGCAATAATATCAGCCACTTTTTCAATCGGATTTTCTTTATTTTTATCAACGATTTCTACTTTGACCTCTACTTTTCCATCTCTCAGCATACCTAATTTACGGGCGGCCGCTTTTGATAAATCGACCACTACTCCATCATAAAATGGACCACGATCATTGACTCTCACAACGACACTTTTTTTATTATCTAATCGTGTCACTCGTATGAACGTTCCATAAGGAATATCTTTGTGTCCAGCTGTAAAAGCATCCATGTCATACAAATCTCCACTCGCTGTTTTTGCACCTTGAAATTCATCAGAATAGTAGCCTGCCATTCCAATTTGGGCGTTTAGTCCCATTGTTAAAACCAGAAAAGTTACTATAAATAGACTGTGTATATATTGTGTTCTCATAATAATGTTATTCAATTCAACTTAATTACTCCAAAAGTAACGAATCATTTCAGAAAATTCAATATCTTGTTTTTTCATGAAAAGTTTGCACATCATCGCCTTTGATATTCCCTACCCTCCCAATTATGGAGGTGTTATTGTGGTCTATTATCATTTAAAAGCATTAGCAAAAGCTGGAGTACGTATTATTTTACATGCTTTTCAATATGGAAATCGGCAACCTAATCCTCAATTAGAACAATGGTGTGACCAAGTTTATTATTATCCTAGACCGTTAAAAATCGTAGATCAATTCAAAAAACGACCTTTTATTGTTGAGTCTCGAACTTCTGACGCATTATTAAAGCGATTGACACAAGATCAACACCCGATTTTTTTTGAAGGTCAACACACCTGTCGTTATATAGCTCATCCTAAACTTAAAAATCGACAAAAAATAGTCCGAACGCATAATATAGAGTGGCAATATTATACCAATTTAGCCAACTTAGAAAATAATCCGCTCAAGAAACTCTATTTTAAACTAGAAAGTTGGAAACTTCGCCAATTTGAACTTGAAATGACGACTCATGCAAATTTAATTATTTCATTGTCTAAAAGTGATGCTCATTATTACTCTAAACAACATCCGAATACTGTCTATGTTCCACCTTTTCATCCTGACGAAGATATATTAACAAAAAAAGGAAAGGGAGCCTATTTATTATTTCATGGAAATTTGTCGGTGTCTGATAATGAAAGAGCCGCTTTATATTTAGTTGAGGAAATTGCGCCAAAAGTCAACTTCCCAATTGTTGTAGCGGGTCGAAACCCCAATAAAAAATTGATACAATCTGTGAATCAACAAATGAATGTATCTTTGTCTATCAATCCGTCAGATAAAGAACTGAATCAATTGGTTCAGAACGCTCATATTCATTTTTTGTGGACGTTTCAAAAAGCTGGTATGAAACTGAAATTGCTAAAGGCTTTATTCAATGGGCGACATTGTATCGCAAATGATTTGATGGTGAGCGAAACTGGTTTAGAACAATTGTGTTGTATTTGTAAAAACTCAACTGATATTATCAAAATAATCAATCGCTTAATATCCATTGATTTTAACGAAAAAAGTATACAACTTAGACGTCAAATATTAGAACAAACATATTCCAACGAAAAAAATATACAAAAGACAATACATCACATTTGGAAATAAAAAAAGCATATAGAATTATTCAAAACGCCCTTTGCGCTGTTTATGGAATAGCTGAAGGAGCGAGTATCACTCAGATTTTGTTTGAGGATGCTTTTATGGTGACCAACCGAAATAAAAAAGGGAATTTTAACGATAAACAAGCGCAGCAATTATTAAATTATACCGAGCGATTGCTTCGCAAAGAACCAATCCAATATATTTTAGGACAAGCAGATTTCTTCGGGCTTAAACTAAAGGTCAATCCATCCGTTTTAATTCCGAGGCAAGAGACAGAAGAATTGGTTGATTGGATCATCAAAAGTACACCTAACCAATCTAATATTAAGTTATTGGATATTGGGACAGGATCAGGTTGTATTCCGATAGCATTGAAAAAGCATTTGCCTAAAGTGGAAGTTTGGGCTTTGGATGTCAGTTCTGATGCTTTGACGGTCGCTAAAGAAAATGCCAAAAAGTTGGATTGCATGGTACATTTCAGAAAAATTGATATTTTGAACACTAATAAATGGGATTTTCTACCTGATTTTGATGTAATTGTGAGTAATCCGCCTTATATCGCTAGCACTGAACGACATGTAATGCCCGATTGGGTATTGAAGTATGAACCTCATATAGCTCTGTTTTCGAAAGGTGATCCTTTGCTTTTTTATAAAGTTATTGCTAAATTTTTCCTAAAGAAAAAAACTAAACATGGTCAATTATTCTTTGAATTAAATGAATTTAACGCTAGAAAAGTAGGTAAACTACTCATTGAAAAAGATATACATCGCTTTAAAATTCGAAAAGACCTAAATGATAAAGATCGAATGTTGAGAGCATTTTAAGTCTATCTCAAAAAAGATTTGAAAAACAATCATCTCAATCAATTATTCAATATATTTGCACTACATTTTGAAAAATATCAACCTATAAATTAATGGAATACTTCGAACAACTAACAGAACAAGAAATCGAAAAATTGGTCAATTCTATCTCCTATATTACCATATACATTGCAGGGGCAGATGGAAATATTGATACAGAAGAAAAAGAGTGGGCAGAAAAACTAACAAAGATTAGATCATACGCTAGCCCAAATGATTTACATGAATTTTATGAGAGAGTTGGTCAAGACTATGCAGAGCGTTTGGATTCATACATTATCGCTTTACCAAATGATGTTGCTGAACGAACGACTCAAATAGAAGCTAAATTAGCGGAACTTAATCCTATTTTAGCTAAATTGAATACTCCCGTAGATTATCACGTATATAAATCTTTAACCTCTTTTGCAGAACATGTAGCAAAAGCCTCAGGTGGGTTCTTGCGTTTTGGAGCGATCAGCAAAGAAGAAGGTGATTTAATAGGTTTGGATATGCTTACGCCAATCGCTGAACCAGAAGAAGAAGTATAAATCTTTTTTTTGAGTATGAAAAACACCTAATGAATTGAAGTTCATTAGGTGTTTTTTTATTCACCTAACTTTCTATAAAATATCCATAAGATTATCGTTGCCATTACCCCTTCCAATGGCTGCATAATATGAAACGTCACATTGGGATGAACAACTGACCACCAACCCTGTGGTGTCTTTTTGACCAAATAATAGAGTGCTTCAGAAGTTTCCGTTTTATAAACATCAAGAACAGCGGTATTGATAATGATCGTAAATAAGAGAGAAAGTACGATCAACATATAAAACGTTTTAGTTTTAGTAAAACTAGCAAAGTCTATATATTTTCCTGTAATTTCAAAACTACGTAAAAAAACCAATCCAAAAGCTCCACCGATCAAATTCGTAATCACATCATTAAAGTCATAATAATCCGTTCGATCGGGAGAAAGATAAAAATATTGGTAGGCTTCGTCTAACGAGCCTGCTAGAGTTGTCCAAATCAATACCAAACTATAATTTCCAATGAGTGGGTAACAAAGAATGGTAAAAATACCATATTGTACAAAATGCACTACTTCAATATTAACCACAAATAAATTGGTCATCGTATAAGCTGCAAGAACAATGGTAGCTAATAAATAAAAACTCTGTCGCTTCCAAGTGGAGCAATGCCGAACGTTCAACAACCAAGGCACTGTATATAATGCCAAACAAGTAATGGCAATGGCTAAAATAATTAAATTGTAGGTATCTCGAGGCAAATGTCCAAAAACATCCACCGTCCAAAGCCCTACCTGCTCGTGTGGCAGCACTACTAAAACATAATAAAGTAAAAGAAAAATTATATTCAAGAAACGATGACCTTTGAGCCATTCAATGATTGTCAACATGGGATTATTATAAATCTAAGACTTGTGTATTTGATGAATTGCATCAACCAACACATCCAAATCACGTTCCAAAGTAAAAATATTAGGGGTAATTCGTATAAATGCTCCTTTATCCGTACCTACAGATTTAGCGTGTATTTTATAATCTTTTTTTAATTTTCCAAGCAAATTATGCACTCCGTCCATTTTAAAAGAAGCAATGGCACAAGACTGTTGAGGATTCAAAGGCGTACAAAAGTAAACCCGATCCAAGTTTTTCACCTGATCTGTCCAGTATTGTTTCAAATGTTGCAATCGTTCTTCTTTTCGCTGTTCTCCTACAAATTTCTGAAACATCAAAGCTGCGGTGATACCGATTTCTTGGTGGAAAGCGCGTGTCCCTAAATATTCAAATTTATCCATAAAATCAGTTCGTGTTGCATCTGCGGATAAAAGTGGATATATTTCTTTAATACGTTCTTTTTTAATGTACAAAAGCCCTGTTCCGTGTGGTGCATTGAGCCATTTGTGCAAACTCGTTGCCATGAAATCAACACCTAAATTGGGTAATTTATATTGAAAATGAGCGAAAGAATGTGCTGCATCCAAAATGATTTTTACATCATATTTTTGTAATGCATCACTAATCGCTTTGATAGGTAAAATGCGACCTTCACGGTGAGTAATATGGGTTAAAACTAAAATTTTAGTTTTTTCAGTGACCGCATTTCTATAGTTCGCAACAATTTCTTCATCAGTGGCATCTGTCAAATTTATATCTAGTTTTGTAAAATGAACCTGATCCCTTTGTACACGTTGTTCAAGTGCATTGATGACAAACGGATAATCATGCGTTGCAGCTACTACTTCATCTTTTGCTTGCAATGGAATACCAAAAATGAGATTATTTAGACCTTCAGTAGTGTTTCTCAAAACAGCTAGTTCATCCGATTGAACTCCTAATTGGTTAGCCAAATCTGATTTATTGACTGCTTTAATTTCTTGCCAATCCTTCCAAGCTTCGTAGGGTGGCTTAGAATTCATTTCTGTGATGTGGCGTACCAAAGCTTTTACGACTTGTTGGGGCATAACACCTGCACTTCCACTATTCAAATGAATGAACGGATAGTCTTTTATAGGAAAATAATTTTTAATTTTAGCCCAGTCAAACTGTCGTTCATCTAAAATAGGATAATCGTTGTCAACATCAATATATCGGTCAATAAATACCCCAGAACTAAACATTCCGAAGTATTTAATAAAATTTCTTCTAGTACTCATATATGTAGTAATATAGTTTACATCGCAATCTATACCTTTTTTTCAGGAAATGCAAAAGTTAAATATTTCAATCCAAATCATTTTTGGCTAAGTTGTTGTAATTCTTTATTCAGAGCAAAGTATTAAAAAAAAGTTGATATAAAGTCCCTATTAATCTTGATAACCAAATTTATTTAATATAACTTTGCATCAGCTTAGCAAAATTTAAAACACCTTTCATTTTGGAATCTACACATTAATTCAAGTGTTCTGTATTCCATTTCCCTTTAGCTTACGCAGGATATAACAGTAAAGAACAAAAGGACTCGTCTTTTTTGTTTGATTCCCCCCATGCCTTGAATGAAAATAAAAGAATATTCTATGTGGAATAACTCTGTTTTGGAGTATTCAATATAGAATCAACATGAACGTTACTCTTAAACTGATAAACTATCAATTTCCTATGAATAAGTATTTTAATCAACGAAACTACCAATTATTTGTACTCTTTTGCCTGTTTGCTCTATTTTCTACTACTGAAAGTCGTGCTCAGGACATTCACTTTTCACAGTTCTATCATTCACCTTTGAACCTCAATCCTGCACGAACAGGTGTTTTTCAAGGCGATCAACGTTTTGTAGGAAATTATAGAAATCAATGGGGCAATGTTCCAACTGGATATACCACATTTTCAGGTGCTTATGACATGAAAGTTTTCCGTGAAGGTATGGACAACAGCGCATTTGGACTTGGACTTTTATTTAACTACGATCAGGCAGGTGACGGTAATTTAAGCCTAACCAATATTGCTTTAAACCTAGCATATACACACCGTTTATCGCAAAAAAGTTTTCTTTCAGTAGGAACAAGTTTAGGGGTTGCCAATCGTGCTTTTGATGATAGTGGTTTGACGACCAATACTCAATTTAATGGTGAGTTATTTAGTTCTGCGCTACCAACAGGTGAAGAAGATACAGGACGAGATAATTCGATTTTTTACCTCGATTTTTCGGCTGGTTTGAATTATCATTATCAAGTTCCAAGAAAAAGAACCCGAATAGATTTAGGTGTAGCTATGTTTCACATCAACTCCCCTTCAGTCAATTTCTACGCAAATCAACCTATTGATTTAGCTAGTCGCATAAATATTTTTGGTGAAGCTACTTTTATGCTCAAACAACGATTTGATATTGTCGGACGTGCTTTATTTCAATTTCAGCAAGATTATAACGAAAATTTATTAGGTATTGCAGGTCGATTACACTTAAAAAAGAACGAAAATTTAGATGATTTAGCCATTCAACTGGGTGTGAGTATGCGATTCAACTCGTTTAATGATGCTTTTTCACCAAACGTAGAATTACACTACAATCGTTGGTTATTTGGCTTGAGTTATGATATAAATGTATCTGAATTTCAACGTGCAACCAATAGACAAGGTGGTCCAGAACTAGCTATTATGTATAGAATATTTAATTTAAAATCCTTACCTGCTTTTAAACAATGTCCAATCTACTAAGTAATTATTTTGATTTTAAAATAATCCAATTACAACAATTAAACACGCATTTTAATCTTAAACCGATGACAAAAAATATATTGACCATTTTGGCTGTATTTCTAACTTGTAGTCTATCCGCACAACAAATTAGAGATTACGTTTTGGCTGGTGATAAGGCATACCAAACAGGTAATTATTATGAAGCCCTAACACGATATGGAGAAGCTATGGAGATGGATAATACTATCCCATTTCTGAACTTCAAATATGCTGAAGCAGCTAGAGAATTTGACGCTTTCAGAACGGCAGAAACCGCCTACACATCCGTTCTAACTTCTAAAAAAGCAAAAGATTTCCCAACGGCTCATTTTTGGTTGGGAACTATCCAAAAACAACTTGGAAAATATGAAGCAGCAGCACTTTCCTTCGATCAGTTTTTAAAAACAAATCCATCTGAAAATGATCTGATCTTAGCATCTAGAAAACACCTAGAAGATTGTAAATGGGCAATCAAACAATTAGAAATGACCAATGATAATTTGACAGTACAACAATTAGGTCAAGACATCAATACGCCTTTTTCAGATTTTGGTGCTATTGAACGCAACGACACTTTATATTATACCTCAGATCGCTTTGAAAATGACGTGGATGAATATACTCCCAAAAGACATATTTCCAAAGTATTAACGTCTGTTAAAGGAGAACGTGGAGAAGTTATGGAACATGATTTTAATAAAAAACGATCACATACCGCCCATACAGCGTTTAACACTAAAGGTACAAAAATGTATTATACCGTCTGTGAATATATTAATGTGACAGATATAAAATGTGCAATTTATTCACGCAGTCGTACCAACAAAGGAACATGGACGAACGAACAAAAACTACCTGAATTTATCAATATTCCTGCCTATACACATACGCAACCAAGTGTTGGTACAAGTCCAAACGGAAAAGAAATACTCTATTTTGCATCTGATCGCCCCAACGGAAAAGGTGGTATGGATATTTGGTTTGCTTTCATTAATGAAGACGGAACTTATGGACAAGCACAAAATGTAGAAGCGATTAATACGATTTCGGACGAAATTACGCCTTTTTACGATTCTAAAAAACACATACTCTATTTTTCAACGACGGGTTATCCTACTTTGGGTGGTTATGATATTTACCAAACCCAAAAGCAAAATAGAGAATGGTTAGCACCGACCCCCTTAGCGACGCCTATCAATAGTAGTTTTAATGATATTTATTATAGTGTTAATTCTGACGGATCAACAGCCTATTTTTCATCCAATCGTTTAGGTTCTGCCTATATTGAAGCATCTAAAGAAGCTTGTTGTAATGATATTTACTCGGTTGAACTAGGTTTAAAAATGCTTGATGTTGATGTAGTTACATTGGACGAGAAAAACATGTCCAATTTAGTTGGGGTAAAAGTGATGCTAAATGATGAGAAAGGCAAACAAGTCGATGTACTATACAATGAAAAAAGTAATACGTTTTCTTTTCAAATAGAACCTGATAACAACTACGAATTAGTCGCTAAAAAGGATGGATTTACCACGGCTAAAAAGAAAATTAGTACAGCGACAATTCAATCAAATCCGAATCAGGAAATACAGTTGTTTTTAAATCAAGTTCCTAAAGAATCGCCTGAACCATTACTATTAAATGCCCTCGTTTATAACGAAAATAGGACAGCTCTATCAGGCACAGAAGTTCAATTAATTGAAGTTACAAGTAATCAAAATAAAAATCAGCGCAACCCAACCAACAATGATTTCAAATTTGAATTAAAACCTCAAACGGCATATATGTTGATCGCCAGTAAAGCAGGTTATCAGTCTGATACGATTATGTTAGATCCGTCATCATTAGTTGATAGTGGAAATATTGAAAAGCGATTCTTTTTGAAAAAAGAAAAAGCCCCAGCTATTGTTCCTGTTTCTAAAGTAACCTTGGATGGTTACTTACCGTTACCGTTATATTTCGATAATGATCAACCAGATTCCAATACACGTAACACCACCACTCAAAAAACTTATGGACAGTCTTTTGATGCCTATTATGCTAGAAAATCGACTTTCAAAAACGAGTATGGAAAAGGACTAACATCCGACGAAAAATATAGTACGGATACAGAAATTGAACAGTTTTTTGAAAATCAAGTCCGCACAGGAAAAGAAACCTTAGATCAGTTTACAACTCAATTGTTACGATTTTTAGAACAAGGCGAATCTGTTGAAATTAAAGTAAAAGGTTTTGCCAGTCCAAGAGCAAAAAGTGATTATAATAAGGCATTGACGAAAAGACGTATTTCTAGTGTACGAAACCATTTTCAAAGATGGAATGACGGCGCATTAATGAAATATATCAACAACCAACAATTGACATTAACAGAAGTTCCTTTTGGTGAAAATTCAGCATCATCAGGCGTAAGTGATAATCTTTCAGATCGGAAAAATTCTATTTATAGCACTTCCGCATCGAAAGAAAGACGCGTAGAAATTATCGAAATTAGATCAAAATAGTAAAAGTAGAGTGAAGAGTTCACTTGAGTGACCTCTTCACTAACAACTCTCTAATCCGTTTTAAACTAACACCATCACTTTACAGTGATGAACATATAATTTAGCAATGAATCAATTTTCAATCAAAAACACACTCTATCAAACGACTCGACTATTTGCTTTTGTCGTATTGATACTCTTTATTTTTACATCTGAATCTAAAGCCTCTCACATAATCGGTGGAGAGATGAATTATACCTGTTTGGGTAGCGATCAATATGAAATTACTTTAACGGTATATCGAGATTGTTTCTATGCTGATCCTCTTGCCGTGTTTGATGACCCTGCTGCCATCGGAATTTTTAATTCTAACGGTGGTTTAATTGATTCCTTAATGTTGCCCTTGATGAATAATGATACACTGACTCCAATTTTATCGGATTCATGTCTGTTCGTCCCAGGTGATGTTTGTGTACATACAACGACGTATCGACGGGTAGTTTCTTTACCTTTTACACAAGGTGGATATAATTTTGCCTATCAAAGATGTTGTCGAAATCAAACCATTACAAACATTGTTGATCCAACCAATACAGGAGCAACTTTCCAAGCTATACTGACCGAAGAAGCTATCTTAGAATGTAATTCGGGAGCTAAATTTAGAGATTGGCCTCCCCTATTTATTTGTGTCAACGAACCCATTTCTTTCGATCATTCCGCTACTGATATTGATGGCGATTCCTTGGTATATAGTCTTTGTACGCCACTGCAAGGTGGAGATTTTATAAACAATCAACCTCAACCACCATTACCGCCGCCTTACGACGAAGTGGTCTGGGCAGCACCATACGATGTTAACAATTTGCTAGGTGGGGATGCATTAACCATTGATTCTAATACAGGTTTATTGACGGGAACACCTAATACAATTGGACAGTTTGTGGTAGGAGTTTGTATCGAAGAATATAGAGACGGAGAGTTGATTGCGACCAACAGACGAGATTTTCAGTACAATGTTGGAAGTTGTTTGGCGGTTAATCCAATCGTTGGAAATCCACTAGCACAATGTGAAGATTTGACAGTTGATTTTATAAACGTTAGTACTAATGCGGATGATTTTCTATGGATGTTTGGTGATCCGAATCATCCTGATTCAACTTCTACTGCTTTTGAACCCACGTATACATATCCTGATACTGGTTTTTATGATATCACTTTAATTGCAGAACCAAGTAGTGCCTGTTCTGATACATTGGTTCAGACGATTTATTTAAAAGAATCGACTTTAACACCTCAATTTAATTATTTAGTATTGGATTGTGTGGATAGCTTAATTGTTGCTGCTTCCAATACTTCATTCGATAGTTTTTCAGAAATTGGTAGTTATTCTTGGACATTGAGCGATGGTCAAACTTCTACAGAAGAAAACCCTACATTCTCCATTACTGATTTAGATGAATTGACCTTGACATTGGTGGCTTCTGCTGTTGATGGGTGTTCGGAAACTTTTTCTGAAACATTTGACGCTTCTATTTTGGATAATGATGCTATTGTAGACACGCTTACTATTTGTCCAAATGCCTCTGTAAGTATCAACAATAATCCATTTACAAGTGCTAATATCACGTATGAATGGTCACCCGCAGCAACCTTAAATAATCCTAATTCACCAAATCCAGTGGCTACACCGTCAGAAACAACTATTTATGAAGTAGCCATAACCGATACGTTAAATAACTGCACTGGAGGTTTTCGGGTGATGGTACAAATTCAAGAAAATGGAGGTCAAATTTTGACACCCGATACGACGTATTGTTCAGAAGATTTCACCATTGTTTCGGATAGTAACGCCGTTATTTCATTAAACTGGAGTACAGAAGGTAACTTTCAAACTGTATTTGATGCAGACACAGAAATTACAGTAAGTGAAGGTGGGAGCAACACCTATTATTTAGCTGCAATTGATGAGTTAGGTTGTAGTTTTTTGGACAGTATTACCGTTGTTGGTGGAACTATTAATTTAGACTTAAATACTCCTGATGTGGCTTGTGTCGGCGATCAAATCAATATTGGGTTTGAAAATACGGATCTGCTAGATGAAATTGAATTTTCATGGATTACAGATACCAATATTGCTGATCCAACTAGCCAAAATACGACCATTGATCTACCCGTTGCAGGTGAGCAACCCTACACCTTAAATGTAAGCAATCAATTTGGTTGTGAAGAAGATATTGTTACCGATTTATTTGTGTTGACAGATACTGCCCCAACAGGATTTGATATTGTTCAAGATTGTGAAGGGTTTGATTTGACATTTACGAACCCACATTTGAATGCTGATTTTTATCAGTGGGATTTTGGTGACGGTATTGGTTCTGGAACAGGTGCGACTGCTTCCTATACTTACGGTATACCAGGAACATACTTGGTGACCCTTTCACCTATTGAGGGATTGCCATGTGAATTAGATGATTTTCAGATGGAAATACAGATTCCATATCAGGTTGCAAACCCTGCTTTTGATGTAGAAATTGTTTCTTGTGGAGATTCTGCTACCTTGACATTTATAGATGCAACGCAAGCGTTACAAGGAAATGTTGTTGGTTGGTTATGGGATTTCGGAAATGGTATCACTTCGACGGATCAAAATCCAACGATTGATTTTCCAATCGATAATGTTGACGGACTTAATTTAATGGTCACCACCGATGAAGGTTGTACCGCACAAGCACAGCTACCTTTTGATTTGTCTAACTATATCATCAATACAGATGCGCTTCAAGCGAATCAATTCAGATGTAGTGCTGATCCGTTTGGTTTATATCCAGATGGAAATCCATCGCTTACATACCAATGGGAACCTGTTGATGCCGTCAATGATCCAACTTTAGCAAATCCTTTATCAACAGCCACCGAAGCAACTTTATACAGCGTAACCATTACTAATTTCAATGGTTGTCAAGTTGAAAGAGAAGTGAGTTTTGATCGTGAAGAAGATTTATTAAATGCTGATTTTGAATGGAATTATACAGAATGTGTAGATTTAGCGGCACTTGATTTTGAGGCTTTTTCTACCTATTCTGGTAGTGATATTGTTTCCTATGAATGGAGTTATGGAACGGATAGCACGGCTACAGGAACCACTTTTTCAACTGCATTAGATATGAGTGAAGAAGTGGAAGTAACACTCGTTGTTACGGCTGCTGATGGTTGTACCGCTACCAATACACAGTTGGTTGATTTTAGTATTTTAGAATTGGATATTCCAGAAACGATGATTTTGTGTTTTGGAGAAACAACTACTTTGAATACAAATGGAAATGTCAATTATGAATATACATGGACGCCAAGTACTGGTCTGAATAATCCAAATTCACCTATGCCAACCATCAATTTGATAGATACAACCACCTATGTAGTGAGTATTTTTGATCCCAATACGGGATGTGGAACAGAACAAACCGTAACATTTGAGGTATCGGAAGGATTAGAAGATCCTGAGTTTACAACTCAAAGTATTGAATGTCAAGATGGTTTGACCGTAGAATTTATTGGTGGTACTATTTACGGAAATTCAGAAATAGTTGCTTGGGATTGGGTTTTTAGTGACGGTACAACTTCCAACGAACAAACAGTTAGTATTAGTTTTGACGAAGCACAAAGTTTTAATGCGGATTTAGTGGTAACAACTGTGGATGGTTGTGAGTTTGATTTGGCTCAAGTTGTTGAATACGATGTGGAGTTAATAGATATTGATTTTATGACGCCAACGGTACAAACATGTGCAAATGAACCCGTTGCATTAAACCCAAATGGTAATTCATCATTTCTATATCAATGGAGTCCAGCAACTGATTTGACCAATCCTAATGCCATGAATCCATCGGCTTCACCTTCGGAAACAACAGAATATACCGTAACGATCACTGCATTTAATGGGATTAATAATTGTGAAATCATCGAAACTGTTACTGTAGAAGTAGAAACCGTAGACTTAGATTTCCTTCCAGGGACGGTTGTTGCCTGTGAAGCCCAATCTGTGAATTTGAACGACAATGCACAAGGTAATTTAACCTATAACTGGAATCCTTCTAACACTTTAGACGATGGAACCGCAATCAATCCATTAGCAACTATTACAGAAAATACTATTTATAATGTAACCATCACGAACTTGGATGGATTAGGTATTTGTGAATATACTGATTCCGTAGCAGTTGTTATTGCAGATTTACCTGAATTAAACATTGATGATAGTGATCCTATTTGTGAGGAAGAAGCTACATTAACAGCTTTAACCAACCCAACGAATGATATTATTTGGTCAGATAATTCTGATTTCTCAACGATTTTAGGAACTGAAATTGAACAAGAAGTAATGACTTCACAGGAGGCCACAACGTATTATGTACAAGCGATCGGTTCTAATGGATGTGAAAATATTGATAGTATTAGTGTGGTGAATTTAGGTGTTGACATTGACATTATTAATTCAGAAATTACATGTGTTGGTGATACGTTTATATTAGAAGCCATGAATTTAGATTTACTAGATGAGCTGACTTATGAGTGGCAGCCTTCTTCTTTGGTTATTGAAGGTCAGGGTACACCAATGGCTGCAATAACACCAGAAGCGAATACCGTTTTTAGTTTAAACGCAGTGAATCAACATGGGTGTGAAATTACTGAAAATATAGAAGTGGAAGTTCAGGATTTATCTGTTTTTATTAATATAGAAGGGGAAAAAGATACCATTGTGGAAGGAGAATCCATTCAGTTGTATGTGGAAGGATTGGTTGAAAATGAAGACATCATTTATCAGTGGGCTCCAGAAATGTTTTTAAATGATCCGTTTAGCGCAACACCAGTTGCTACCCCTGACGTGACCACAAACTTTATTGTAGGTGTTCAAGATGAAAATGGCTGTGTTGGAACGGCTACTTACGAAGTTGTTGTGATTCCTTCTACTTGCGATCAACCTTATGTATTTATTCCAAATTCTTTCTCACCAAACGGTGATGATATTAATGATGTTTTATTTGTGAATGGTCAACCGATTGAAGAAATGCGATTATCTATTTTTAATCGTTGGGGACAAAAAGTATTTGAGTCCTTTTCTAAAGATCAAGGTTGGGATGGGACATTTGAAGGCAAACAACTACCACCCGATGTTTTTGGATATTATCTTGAAGTGACTTGTTTTAATGGTGAAGAATATTATAAACAAGGAAATATTACATTATTAAAGTAAAATTTAATTTGAAGGATTTTAAAACCAAACAAAAGTTTTCAAGGTGGTTTTAACCCCTTGTCAATATCATTATTTGATCTTTATTTATTTTTCTTAAGGTTTTAATTCAATAGATAAAAAAATCCATTCCGATATCCTTCGGAATGGATTTTTTTGTTGGTAATATTGAAGAGAAATTAGGGTGAATCAATTCACTCTAATTCTTATCTGAGGAATTATAAATTGTTATGAACTCCTGTTTTTGTTCAAACATTTATGAGTTCATCATTAATTATTCATGATTAATACTTTACTAGTAAACTGTCCTTTAGAAGTACTTAATTGTAAGAAATAAGTACCTTGACTTAAATTAGAAACGTCCAATCGCTTGGAAATAGTTGAATCTTCAAACGTTTCAGTCATAACTGTTTGTCCCAATAAATTATAGAGTTGTAAAGTTGTCTTTTCACTAATAGATACATTAGCTTCGATTTGTAGAAACCGAGTTGTAGGATTCGGGAAAATCGCAACGTCATTGAATATTTCTATTTCTTGTGAACTAGTCAAATTTACAATTGCAACTGTTGAACAACCCATTGCATCTGTTACCGTTGTAGTATAATTATTCAAGTCTGTTCCTTCAACAAAAACACCCGTTGATCCATCACTCCATTGATATTGATATGGAGGCGTTCCACCTTCAACAATACAAACCGCAGAATCAAATCCATTATCATTATTGTCAATTAAAATAGAACCCATTAGTGCAAGTGGTTCATTGATGGTCTGAGAAATCACGTAATTACAACCAAATTCATCTGTAATGAAAACAGTATATACGCCTGGTTCTAAATTTTCGATAGAACTGGTTGATGCTCCTGTATTCCATGCATAAGTCAATTCTATATCTGTTGTCATAGGTTCTAAGTCGATGGCACCATCACTACCACCATTACAAGAAACCGAAGTAGCATCCATCATAAATTCAGTAACTTCTGTTTCTGAACCGATTTCTACAAAACTTTCAGTTATACAACCATTATCATCCGTGATACTAACAATATACATTCCCATCACTACATCTGAAATAGAACTTGTCGTTTCGCCATTACTCCAATTGTATGAATATGGTGCTGTTCCTCCACTAACTATGGCTTGTGCGAAGCCGTCTTGTCCACACGCACCATTTGATCCGATAGCCACTACTTCCAACTCTTCTGGACTTTCGATCATGATTTCAGATTGATTAGAACAACCAAAAGCATCAGTTGTCACTACTAAATATGCTCCTGCCGATAAATTACTTTGTGATAAACCACTCAACGGATTCTGCCATTCCACTTCATAAGGAGGCATACCACCCATCGGAATAATATTAACTGCACCATCACTTTCACCCATACAACTGACATCTGTCACATCAAAAGATACTTCAAAACCCGTACAATCTGGCTCTAAAACACCAACTAAAATCGTTTCTATGTAAGTACATTCATTTGCATCCGTTATGGTAATCGAATATTCACCACCTGCTAGTTCATTAATATCTTGAGAATCAGCGTTATTAGACCATTCGTAGGTATAGGGTTCTACTCCACCCGTAACCTCAAGATCAATAGCACCGTCTAACATTGAATTGGTACTGGTTTGGTCTTCAACCGTAAAGAAAACCTCAATTGGTTCAGGCTCAAAAATAGCAATGCTCGATTCTGCTGAACAACCGTTTGCATCTGATAAAATCAACTGATATGGTCCAGCATCTAAATTTGTGAGATCAGCAGATTCTGTTACGTCATTTGACCAGTTGTATATAAATGGCCCTGTTCCACTACTAATAGTAGACGTTATAGAACCATCCTGCGCACCGTTACAACTAATATTTTGAGCTTCCAAAGCCACATCAAAACCTACACATAAATCAACAAAACTAATGATCTCGTATGTCGCTTCTGTCGAACAACCCAAATTATCTGAAACGGTAACGGAATATGTTCCTGGTTCTAAATTAGTTATTTGAAAGTTATTTTCCTCATTACTCCATTCATAATTGTATAAAGCAGCATCGCCAAAAACTTCTAAGCTAATTGAACCATCATTGACGCCCACAGCCGACTGATTGTTAACGGTTGCTTCAATTACAATTGGATTGGGTTCATCAATCATAATGTTTAGATTGGTTGAACAACCGAGTTCATCTTCAATCAAAACTTCATACATTCCAGCGGATAACCCTTCGATAGAACTTTCTGTGGCATCGTTTGACCAAGTATACGTAAACGGTGCATTTCCATTGGTGGTCAACAAACTAATGGAACCGTCTTGACTACCATTACAGGTAGCATTTGTTGTTTCAAACTCCACTTCAAATCCTAAACAAGGATTGATTCCTGCTTCGATAACAACCTCACCTTCTGTGGAGCAACCATTCGCATCTGTCACTACTATTTGGTAGGTATCCGGACTTAAATTTTCTAGGTCTTCATCTGTACTTTCGTTATTCCACTCGTAAGAATAAGGTGGAACTCCACCTTCTACTGATAGATCAACAGCCCCGTCATTAAAATCTTGATAGGTTTCGTTAACACCCGTTAGTTCTAATGTCAATAGACTTGGTTCAGTAATTTCAAAATTTTGAACAAAAGAACAGCCAATAGCATCAGAAATAGTAACTTCATATATTCCTGAACCCAGATTCTCGATCATACTTGTCGTTGCATCACTATCCCAAAGAATGGTATAAGGCATTTCGCCTCCTTCTAGGATTAATTCTATTGAACCTGTATTTTCACCAAAACAAGCCACTTCAATTTGTTGACTGTTTAGACTAAAACTT
Organism: Saprospiraceae bacterium; assembly: GCA_020628085.1. GTDB lineage: Bacteria > Bacteroidota > Bacteroidia > Chitinophagales > Saprospiraceae > JAHDES01. The sequence goes on along the minus strand of JAHDFQ010000011.1, from coordinate 30,822 downwards.
GAACAAGGATTGAAAGCGGAATCAACTACTATATTTTCTTCTGTTACGGTACATCCATTCTCATTATCAATTGCAGTGACTGAATAAATACCAGGTTCTAAATTTTCAAAATCTACAATTGTTTCACCTGTTTCATTTAGTAGCGTATACGTATAATTTCCATCAGGAGAAGCCGTTGGAATGATCGTACCATCATTTGTTTCTTCCTCTGTTTCTGCGGTCACTTCAACTGTCAAAGTGATTTCTTCAAAACTTGGAATCGTAATTTCCATAATATCAGCACAACCACTAGCATCTGTAACAGTAAGCGTATAATCACCTGCTGCAACATTTTCAATACTATTAGTGGTACTTTCGTTGCTCCATTCAAAAGCATACGGTTCTGTTCCTGCATTCGCTCCAACAGTTGCGCCACCGTTCAATTCACCATAACAAGTTGTGTTTATTACAAGGTTGTCTAAACCAAAATTCCCACAATCGTATGCTTCAATCGTTATCATTTCTATAGTTGAACATCCGTTCGTATCAGTAATTGTTACGGTATACGTTGCGGGTGCTAGTCCATTTATAGCTGCTTGATCCGCTTCATTACTCCATTCATATGAATAATCTCCACTTCCACCTTCAATATTAAGTTCTATTGAACCATCATTGCCGTTTACAAAGGATTCGTTGGACAAAGTTGTATTAACAAGAATTTCATCGGGCTCTTCAATGGTTACTTCTGCTATTTCTGAACATCCGCCACCATAAAATGCTTCTACAGAGTAATTGCCTGCACTTAGGTTATCAATGTTAACATCACTACTACCATTACTCCAAAGAATAGTGTAATCGTCTCCAGCACTTTCATCTACAAAAAACACCGCTAATTCCGCTGAACCATTGGAATCACCATTACAGTTAACATCGGTAGTTTCTATAAGCAATTCAATTCCTGAACAAGCAATAGCATCAATAGTAATGGTTTCCACCAATGTACATTCATTTGCGTCTGTTACGGTTACGGTATAGGTTGATGGAATTAAATTTTGAATGGTTGCACCTGACTGTTGGTTACTCCAATTGTAGGTATAATCTGGATTTCCACCCGAAGCAATAACATTTATGGCTGCATCCGCCGATTCAAAAGCTGTTTCTGGTGTTATTTCTACTTCAACACTCAAAGGGTCGGGTTCTTCTATTAACACTGTTTCAATATAGACACAATTCTTTCTATCTGTTACAGTAACCGTATATTCGCCAGCCGCAAAATTAGAATGAGACGCTCCAATAAAATTATTAGACCATTCATAAAAATAAGGTGTAACACCTCCATCTATATCCACAGAAACTTGTCCGTCAAATGCACCATTACATGTAGCATGTTGAGTTGTTATGGTTCCAATAAAAGCACTACAATCGTAGGGTTCAATAACCAATGAATCAATCTTGGGACAAGGAAGTCCGTCAGCAGTAATAGTCACATAATATGTTCCTGGTGCTAAATTAGTTAAAACAGGTGTTGAAGCACCATTGCTCCAAGTGTAGGTAAAATCTGAAATATCTTCACTAAAACCATAAACAGCACCTTGACCATCGTTTCCACCAAAAAAAGTTTCAGGTAAACTATAGCCACTTGTTTCAACTCCAGCAGGCTGAGTTAAGGTAATGGTTTCTATGAATTGACAAGCATCACCGTCTGTGACTGTTACGTTATAATTATCTGCACATAAATTTGATGCAGATTCTATACTTTCTTGTGAACCAATATTATCGCTCCAAGTGACCGTATAAGTTTCTTCAAAACCAGATATATTCAAATCTATTGAACCGTCACAGGCGTCACTACACGTTATATTTTCTGATTCAAAAGAGACAGAAGCTGTACAACCTGTTCCAATATTTATATTATCTAAGTAAATACTATTTCCATAGCCTGAATGGTTAATAAAAGAGATACTTACCGTTTCCATACCGTTATAAGCACTTAAATCAATAGTTTCTGTACGCCACTGCCCCATAGTTGGTGAAAAAAAGAAACTTAAATATCCACCTGTGGTATTCAATTCATCTCCCTCTTTAAAATAGACTTGATCGCTATAGGTTGAGCCACAATCTGTTGAGATACGAACCTCTAAACCATCAACATACTGAATACTATAAGGTGCATGTGCAACATCAAAAGTCAATTCTGCATTTTCAATATTTGTGAAATCCAGCGGAGGTGTGACTAAAGCATCGGATGTCCCTTCAGGGTTAAAACTTGGGTTTCCTTCAAAATTATTAAAATACACACAACCCGTACCTACACCGTAACCTGATACAAAAGAAGCAAGTTGCCATGTAAATGGATCGTTATCAAAATTAATGGTTGTTAAACCAGATGGTGTTGGTTCAAAATTGATTGATTCAAAATCTTCGAGTAAAGGGGCAGGTTGAGGATTATTAATGCCAACTAATACTTCTTCCTCATCATTGAAGCCCCATTCATCAGGTTGATTATTTGGATTACTTACGGTGACTTCAAAGGTAAACCCGGCATCGGGAGCTGTAAAGGATGGTAAGGTTACTGTTTCAGTTGCTCCTTTAGGAAGATTTCCTGTCCAGTTAAAATTAGGGCCATTTGTTCCATTATATCGGTAACGAATTCTAGCAGAAGTAAGGTTATTTTCACCAAACTGGTTCTGTAATTCTATCACGGGTGTTATTTCTCCATTTCCACATGCCGTACCCGATGGGCTTATAATTTCTACGACTCCTACGTCATTATTGAAAACAACTGGGCCACCGCCCCCTCCACCACCGCCAGGGTTATCGCAGGAAGCGACACTATTAGCAGCCGATAACAATCCAGCACGACTACCCCAAGGGCCTGAAGTAGGATTCGCTGTTGCTCCTTGCAAAACGGCTCGCATGACAGCTATTTGTTGATTGGTAAATGAAGAACTACAGGTTTCAGAGGCATAGTCCATATAGTTCACATACATGTGTTCTTCACCACAAGAATTAGGTCCAGGAGGGTAATTGTTTGCACAACTAAACCATCCACTATCAGAAGTTGCTTCCGCTTGATCTGGCGTATCAGAAAAACCATCATCAGCATTACATCCACCACTTCCCCAAGTATGGAAAAGTCCTAAATAATGTCCTGTTTCATGTGTCAAAGTAGACTCACCTCCACCTGTAAAACGATAATCCAAAACAGAACCATCCGTAGACGTATTTCCAATTGTTCCATTATATGGTAAATAAGCATAACCAGTAACACCACCATTTGCAGATGTTCCAGGAATGGCTAAAGTCCAAATATTATAATACCGAAATGGATCCCAAGACGTGCTAGGTTTAATCACACTTTCCACATTTGCATCTGAAGTGTTAGAAAATTGATGTCTAGTGATACCGTTAGTAGGATTTCCTTGTGGATCAACAACTGCCAAACAAAAATTAATTTCTGGATTACCAATTGCATCCGCAAACCGTGCAGGTGTTTGTGCAAAATCAGCATTTAATGCCGCAAAATCTTCATTTAAAGTCGCTAATTGGTCGAAAATACGTTGATCTGAAATATTTTGTCCAGTTCCTTCTGATTCACCGTTATGAATCACATGAAAAACTACTGGTACATTTAAAACCGCTTGTGATCGATTTTCTGATCGTTCTTTTACTAATTGCGGGATAATTTTACTCACATATTCTTTGTGAATTTGGATCAATTCTGGATGTTTTTTTTCTAATTCATTCAGTTTGTGATCGAATCCACAAGTATGATGATTACTGCCGTGTTTATGTGTGTGTGTCGTCTTAATTTTTTCTTGTGAAAATAAGGACGTAACAAACAGAAGACTAAAAATGAGGGGTAAAATATTCTTCATGTTTACTATATAAATTAAAATAATTAGTAAAGGTGTACAAAGTAGATTTCCGTACTGATATAATTCGCTGCACGAATTGATTAACTAGAAAGTGTTAATCCTAGAAATCCGTATTTTTTTTAATAATTACAACTGAGATATTATGGAATTACATTATTGTTGTTTTGCTCATAATGTTCTATAAAGTAGCATAACAGATAATGTTTATGAGGGAAGCAATCGGTATCGCAAACATACACATAAACATTATTAATTACGAAGTTTTAGTCAGAAAATTACATCAATATATGTTTTTTATATAAATATGTCAAATTCAATACATTTAGAGATGTGCCGTCACAATACTACAATAATCACTAAAATTTTCTTTTAAAGATTTTAACTTTTTTCAAAACGAATAAACGATGTATATGAAGATTAAAATTGAACTTTACTCAAAGACTTTAAAATCATCGGGTCAGGTATTTACTCAACAAGCCTTTTATATTAAATATTTACTTCCTTCACGAACAGTTAATGGTGGTAAAATATGGTTTTGAATAAAATCATTTACTAATAAAGGATTGGATTTTGATAGTTGTCGGAGTGCCCAACCTGCGGCTTTTTGAAGAAAAAATTCTTTGGAATTTGAAACTGCCAAGATATTAAAAAATAGCAAATCAATATTCGTTTGATCTTTGTATTTCAATTGAAATAATATAGCTGTTCGATTCAACCAAATATTATCAGAACTAATCCATTTTTCGTTATATTTCTGAATGTATTTAGGATGTTTTTTAAGTATAGTTCCAATTCCATTGATAGCCAACCAATCTACCGAATCCCACCAAGATTTGTGGACAATACAGTATTCCAAAATAGATAAAAAATCAAGATTTAATTGACGTTTTACCTTATCCATCCGATCCATGGCTAGATATTGTAACTCTCGCTGTGGTTCTTCCCAAGCGGCTTGTACAAACTCCATCAAATCCGACCCTTTAAGACGTCCTTGCTTTTGTTCTAGTTCCTTTAACAATTCTTTCCGTAAAGGTGCTTTTATTCCATAAAACTCAAATTGATGGCGCATATACTGCGCCATCTTCTCTGCATTTTCAGTATTTGAATGTAGCTCAAAAAGTGATTTACTTTCATTTAAATAAGTATTCATTCGCATCGTTTATAATGCACCTGGCATCACTACTTCTACCCATTTTCCTGCCTTGCTTGCACTGATCGTATTATCGTACATGGCTTGACAAGCCGTCGTTGGCAAATAAAATCGTCCTTCATAAGCAGCATTGAGTTGAATACGATACGTCTGTTGTTTATTTTGTCGAACATTAAAAAAAGTATTTACCCGATCATCTTTAATGTCTTGATAGGTATACTGATTAGCGTTGTCGTTCACTTCATTATTTGATAGATTATCCATCCGACTATTGATAATTTCCCAACCAGAAGGGAATATTTGAGTCAATGCCATTTCTTTGTAATCTTTACCTTTAGAACCTGGATTAGTAACGTTCACTTCAGCTATAAAATCTGTACCTTGAGCTATTTGTTGGGGATCAATCAAACCACCATTCATATCTTTGTATTGAACCGAAATTTCTAAATGACTAGAGGTCGAATTTTGATCGCCCACTAAGGGTTGTCCCGTTGTAATCAATCGAGCAAACAAGACATTATTATTGGGGTTGGTAACAGATACTTTTCGGTTATTTGTTCCGTCAATCGGTACTTCTATCTGCATATACGGATTTTCAGAACCCGCATTAACGATGGGTTCATTTCCTATTTGATAGGAAAAATTGAATCCTTTTTGCAGGGATTTATCCCCAATTAATTTTCCAATAGCGACAAAAGAAAAAGCTAAGGCTTGAGTGTTCCACCAACGATTACTAGAAATTTGATCAGAAATCACTTCTACCAATTCCATTGCACCTGCTTGATCGTTTAATATGACTAAGGTTTCAATTATCATTGCTCGATCACGTAAACTTGATCCAAATGTATAGGACAATTCGGTGTAGTTATCGACCTCTTTACTTAAATCGTCAATAATTTGTTGTGCTACTTCAGGTTTTCCACTTACCGCATAAGCGGCTGCCAAACGCCATTTACAGGAATTGGATAGTTTTGGCATCTCTCGTAGACGATTCATCGCACCATATTCAGGTTGTTGAGCGGCTGCTAAAATATATAATCGGTAGGCTTGTTCTAAATCACTATTGTGTCGATACATACCCATAGCATTGGTTTCAGGATCCCATTTACGGGCATATTTCTTTTGAAATTTAATGTAACGATCAAAGAATAAATCAGGAACGGTATAGCCTAGTTTTTTCGCTTCGACTAAAAAATGACCAGCATAATTACCTGCCCAGCCATTGTAATAACGACGACTCGTTGGCCAATAGGATAAACTTCCATCGCTTTGTTGAAAACGTCTGAGTCGTTCAATTGTCGCATCAATAATTTTAGGCACTTCTGTTTTTTGCTGATCGGTCAATTCTACTAAACGGTCTAAATAAAGCAATGGAAAACCTTTGGAAGTCGTCTGTTCTAGACAACCATACGGATACCGCAACAAATAATCTAGGCGTTTACCTAGATCAATGGGCGGTAAATTAGACACTTCTAAGATGCCTGTATTTGTACCTTTCATACCGACTGGTTCAAAATTAGTAGTCCAGTCTTCACCACCCTTGACAACTGAACGTTCTACATTTGTAATGTAAGGGTTTGGATTTCGGACGTCTATTTCAATTTCTTGCGATGCTACTTCGCCCCCACCTTTTGCAGTGATTTTAAAGGTAGCGATTCCGACTTGTTCTCCAACATTTAAAGCAAAATCTACAATTTGATCGTCGGGTTTAGAAAATTGAATGCTCTGTTGGTTAGTACCATCAAAATCAACTAATCCACTAATCTCCTCTACCGTAATTTCAACATTTTTGACCTTATCTTCCATTGCAAAAACATTAACGGGTAATGCTAGAGATTCACCAGGACCGATGACTCTTGGCAAGGTTGCTAAGATCATTAATGGTTTACGAACAGCAGTTGTTTTTTCCATGTTTCCATAAGCTCCTTTGTTTGCAGCAACGATCATCGTCCGAACCGAGCCTACATAATTGGGCATCACGATTTCATGGGTTGCCGTTGAACCAGATTCTAAATAAAAAGGTCCTAAATGTCGTACGACGGGTTCAAAACGATTTGCTTTTTTGCCCTCAGGAGATTGTACTTCTTCACCATCACCACCAATACTTAGTGCGCTTTCTAGTTCACCACCAAAAGCACCCAACACCTGATCGTATAAATCCCACGTTTTGACACCTAAAGCTTCTCGTGCATAAAAAGTATTCCACGGATCAGGTGTTTTAAAATTTGTCAAATCTAATAATCCATCATCCACCATTGCTATAGTATATGCCATCGCTTTTCCATTATCTTCGGAGACCTTAATTTGAACTTTTTGTTCAGGTTTAAGCACGTCAGGCATTTGAATTTTAGGATATAATTTGGTCTCTTTATCCTCAACATTTATGGGAATCACACCATACATTCGTATAGGTAAATCATTTTTAACCTGTGCATGAGGTTGTATCAAACTCACATTGGCATATACAGTTGGCGTCATTTCTGGAGTCACATAAAAACTAAAGGTGTTCTCCCCTTTCTTGGCATCCATCCAATAAGTTTCTATTACTTTTGAACCCGATTCTATGGAAATCAATGCTCTTCCTGCTTCGCCAGTTGGAATTTTCAACTGAACTGTTTCACCAACATTATATTTTTCTTTATCAGCAGAAAAAGCCAAAATAGATGCTTGCTCTCGATTGACCTCTCCGTCGCTCCATGGATTTCCTGCATAAAAATAAGCACCTGCGCAATGCCCTGTTTCCTCATCACAAACACGAACTAAATATCGTCCCCAAGTATCAACTTTAACATTCCATTTTGTTTTTCCATTATTTTGAGTAACCAATGATTCTTTTTGTAAGGAACCGATATGATTATTAGAATTATATCGAGAAACATTATCTGAACTTCGATCCCACCACCACCGCCAATTTGTTTTATATAAACCTACACTAACTGCTTTTCCACTTAATGGTTTTCCTTCGGCATCAACGACTACCAAGTCAATCGGTGTTGATTCTTTAACCTTTAAACGACGTTGACCGTATTTGTCTTGCGGAATATTTATACCTGCATAAGCACTATACGGACTGTATGTTTTGGAAAATGTATTGATACTAGCATCTCCGCCTTTTTCAAAGACCCGAACTTTAAAATTAGCTCGCATTTTACCTGCGTAGGTAGAAGAAACGTCTGTATTTATGGTAGCCTGACCATTTTCATTGAGTTCTTCATCAAAAATAACTTTAGCATTTTGATTACGATAACTTCTTGTAGGATCATCAAAAACATAGTTTTTATAATTTTCAAACCGTGTGTTTTTATCCCCTAATTGCACTTCTACTTTTGCTTTTAAACCTTTCGCAGGTGCGCCATGCAACCATTTAGATTCCAATTGTCCGTTGATTTTTCCATTAGCATCAGTCATCAAATCACCTTCACCAAAATCTAGTTTGATCTTTAAACGATTGGGTTTAACGGTTTCAATTTTTAGTGTTTTATTAAAAGATGCTCCACCAGCTTTGATATTAACTGACCAGTTTCCAGTGGGATCATCTACGTTCGTTTGAGTGGTAAATCCATATAATCCGTTAATATTATCAGAACTTGTAGTTTTATACTGCAACTGTCCACGAGGATCATACATTTCTAGAGAAACGGGATAATTAGATGGTAATTGCCGGTTTTCATCTTCTAAAATAAAGTTCAAATAAATAGAATCGCCAGGTCGCCAAACGCCTCGTTCGGCATAAATATATCCTTTTAATCCCTTTTGCGAGCGAGCCCCTGCAACATCAAATTTACTTAATGATAGAGCATTGCCATCACCCATTTTAAGGTAGCCTTTTTGTAATCCTTTTTCTGCAACAACAACGAACGGCTTACGATTCAATTGGACTTCTGCCATCCCTTCTGAATCTGTTTTAATAGATTTTATCAGCTGATTTTGATAATCGTAAAACAGTAAATTTGTACCCGAAACAGGTTGTGTTGTTTTAATATCGGAAACGGCAACCATAACTGAACCATCGTCTCCACCCTTGGCAATTAAACCCAAATTAGAAGCGATGACGTTACTACGAACAAAATTTTCGTAGTTGTAATAAGCAGGATAACATGGATTTTGGCGATGTTTCCAATTAAAACCACGATAATAGCCAGCGACTCCATAATAGCCGCCCCAAATACTCGTGTATTCTTCTTCACGATCAAAAGCTAAGGTTTCATCATAGTATTCATCCCCAAAATAATCTCCTTCGTAATAGTCATCTTCCACATTTTCGTTTTCGCTATTGTTTTTATTTTTGTCACATACATAAGTAGAATAATTTGGCTTAAAACCAATGCGTACTTGATAAATAGCATTTGGGTCAGTCTCGATGAGGTCGGCTAAATTGATAGCATATCGTCTCCAATTATAGAATTGTGCTTTGGGGTCAATGTCTTTTAATTCTATTTTTTTCTGAAAGATAATTCTACCAACGCGTTCTAAATTATTTGAGCCTTGTAAATTATTGGATTGTAGAAAATGAAGAATATTATTGTCAAAAATCTTGAATATTTCGACATCAATGGCATTTAGGCTCACTGCTTCAAATGGAAAGATCAAACCATCGGAGTTTGGCATTACAACCCCTTGTCCAACTAATCGAACAGCAGGCTTAACGTCCATAAAAGTCAAGTTCCATTCACTCAAATCCCTCATTTTCATTCCGTTAGAATTTTTCAACCCTTCTCGAACAATTAATTTATAATCTCCCACTAAACGAGTAGTACTATATATTTTTAAAATATTATTTTCAATATCAAACCGTAAGTCATCATCGGACAAACTACCCAATTGGATCAGGCCTTTCACTTCTTGATTTTGTAATAATGGATCAGAAAAATGAACACTCAAGTACTGTTCCGCTCCTTGAAATATATCCGTTTTCATTACCTTAAAATTATTCAAAGCAGGAACGGAGTAAGTCTGACTTCCTTTGGTTTCTACGTCAATAGAACTTCCATTCCAATTAATTGTAATTTCACCATCTTGTGTTTGTTCCCGACGAATATCTGTCACATAAAAGGTGTGCTTATTTTTAGAAGAATTGAAATTCCAGCGAATAGGTAAATCTCGATTTCCTTGTTTTGCTGAAATAATTTTTTCAATATTTTCAGATTCTACAACATCGGACACGTTGACAACACCTTCTAGTTCTTGCTTTGACAAATCACTTTTATTAATAGCGCTCAATCCTTTAATGTCTACATCATAAACCAACTCAATGATTTTAAAATCAAACTCTATATTTGAAGACGACTTTGGAACATCATCAAATAGAGTTGCCAATTTAAGTTTGGCTATGTAATTTGCTCCTGAAGCCCATTTCCCTGTTGGCTCAAACAATAACGTTTGGCTATTTTCCCAGCGACTTTCACCTTTTATACTCGGATTAAAACTTAATAAATTGGATGATACCAGTGTATTCAATAATGAATCTGCGACGACTGGTTTTGTAAAACGAACTCGAATTGGATCAGCCTTAGAAATTGTTCCAGATGTATGTGCATATATATAATTGTATGCTTCTGCGGACATTTGTTTGGCTTCCTGTTGTTTATTGCAAGCAAATTGCATGAGGCAACAGAATACAATGAATAAAAAGCCAAGGATTGGCGTTTTAAAGAAGGTGTTGTTTTCCATGGTTTTCGATTTTGAGTAATCTAAATTGATTATTCCGAATTTGTTCTTAACTTTCGACTTTATCCAAACAAACATGTTGGTTAAAATATTGTTGTAAAATAATAAATTAGATTGAGAACAATAAGATTCTATAAAAATATATGACTGATTTTTTGCCTTTATTTCCTTTAAAACTGGTTGTTTTCCCTGGTGAAAGCCTAAATCTTCATGTTTTTGAACCTAGATATAAACAACTCGTTCGAGAATGTGACCAAAATGGAGTGACCTTTGGTATTCCTGCTTTCATTGATAATAAAGTGTCTACTTTTGGTACAGAACTACGACTTGAAGAAATTAGTAAGGTTGGTGATAATGGTGAAATGGATATCAAAACCAAAGGAATTGGGGTCTTTAAAATTGAAGAATTTTATTCTGTTGCGCCCAATAAATTATATGCAGGTGCAGATATAGAACGCCTCAAAAATCTAAACAATGGCGATATTTTGATGTATGATAGCATTCTAAAGAAGATTATTGATTTGTTTAGAATACTAAATATAGAAAAATCTGTTCCTCAAAGTCCCACTAGCTTTTCTACTTTCGATATGGCACATCATGTAGGATTTTCTTTAGAACAGGAATATAAACTATTGTCTATTTCATCTGAAAAAGAGCGACAAATTTACATGTTAAAACATTTGGAAAGCTTAATTCCTGTCGTTCGTGAAATGGAATTACTGCGAAAGAAGGCGCAGATGAATGGTCATTTTAAAAATGTCATTCCACCAAAATTTTAATGGAATTCATATAAACAAAAAAGACGCACCCAAATATCAAGGATGTTTGGTTCCCGAAAATGACATGGTTGGAGTAGCCAACGTCGTTCTGTAATCTTCTTGTTCCGATTGCTCGGAAAGCTGGACAAGTCAACAGCTTGAAGCCCGCCATAGTTACCTTGAGACTATCCCCAATTTTATAAGTGTTAGAGCCAAATATGTTTTGATACTGGATGGTCTTTATTACGGAACTCAATCCGCTTGCGACAAATATATAAAAATTAAAAACATCTGTCAATAGCTCGTTTATCATATTAGTGTCCTTTTCTCTATTTGGCAAATATTGTAATTTTTTATTCTTTAAAACTTGCAATACTCAAAAAGAAGATTCATATTTGTGCCATGCAAGCAAACTTTATTGTAAATGTTATTATTATTGTCGTTGTCATTATTGTACCAATAATGCAATGAGGATAGGTGTTAAACATTTAACAAAAAAGCCGTTCTCATTTAGTTGAGAACGGCTTTTTTGTTTAGGTCACATGATTGATTTTCAAGAACTACTTTAAAATAAAATGAGTAAAGAATTAAATAAATATAGCAAACACGTTACACAAGACGATACACAACCAGCAGCACAAGCCATGCTTCATGCTATTGGTTTGAGTACAGAAGATTTAAAGAAACCACAAATTGGTATTGTTAGTACTGGATGGGAAGGTAATCCATGTAATATGCACTTGAATGATCTAGCAAAAGATATAAAAGCTAGCGTTAATCGTCAAGAATTGATTGGATTAATTTTTCATACCATTGGTGTGAGTGATGGTATTTCTATGGGAACTTCTGGAATGCGCTTTTCATTGCCATCACGGGATATTATTGCAGATTCTATTGAAACGGTTGCCTCTGCTCAATGGTATGATGGGTTAGTAACAGTCGTTGGCTGTGATAAAAATATGCCTGGTGCTATTATGGCTCTAGGTAGACTAAACCGACCAAGTATACTTGTTTATGGAGGAACAATCGCACCAGGTTGTCATAACGATCAAAAACTGGACATCGTCTCTGCTTTTGAAGCATTGGGACAAAAAATTGCCGGTTCAATAACTCAAGATGATTTCAAAGCAGTTATTCAAAAAGCTTGCCCCGGTCCAGGTGCTTGTGGAGGAATGTATACGGCTAATACCATGGCATCTGCAATCGAAGCGCTTGGTATGAGTTTACCACACACCTCTTCAAATCCAGCCGTTAGTTCTAATAAAAAAGAAGAATGTGGACGGATAGGTGATGCTATTCAGTACTTACTTGAAAATGATATCAAACCACGAGACATTATGACGAAAAAGGCATTTGAGAATGCTATTTCGTTAATCATGGTTTTAGGTGGCTCGACCAATGCTGTTTTACATATTATTGCCATGGCCAAATCAGTTGATGTTGATATTACTATTGATGATTTTCAACGAATTAGTGATAAAACTCCATTCTTGGCAGATTTAAAACCAAGTGGACAATTTGTAATGGAGGATTTATTTAAAGTCGGTGGAACACCAGCAGTAATGCGCTATATGTTGGACGAAGGTTATTTACATGGTGATTGTTTGACGGTTACTGGAAAAACAGTTACTGAAAACTTAGCCGATATTGATCCGATTGATTTATCTACCAAAGTCCTCTACCCTTTCTCAAATCCAATTAAGGCTTCAGGTCATTTACAGATTTTATATGGAAATATTGCATCTGAAGGATCCGTTGCTAAAATTACAGGAAAAGAAGGAGAAGTTTTTGAAGGAACAGCAAAAGTTTTTAACTCTGAAAAAGCCGCGAACACAGCTATTGCTAATGGAGAGATTAAAATGGGTCATGTCATTGTCATTCGATACTCTGGACCTAAAGGAGCGCCTGGAATGCCAGAAATGCTCAAACCAACATCAGCTATTATGGGCGCAGGTCTAGGCAATTCTGTAGCATTGATAACCGATGGACGTTTTTCGGGTGGAACACATGGTTTTGTGGTGGGACATGTTACTCCTGAAGCACAAGTTGGTGGCATGATTGCTTTACTTGAAGATGGGGATAAAATCATTATTGATGCCAAACAAAATGTACTGAATGTTGATTTATCGGAGAAAGAAATTTCTAAACGACAAGCCAATTGGACAGCTCCAGAAATTCCTGCTAGTAGTGGAATTTTAAGAAAATATAGCAAAACAGTATCCTCTGCAAGTGAAGGCTGTGTAACTGATGAGTTTTAGTCCCGTTAGTTAGTATAGCTTAAAGAAAATATTAATATGAAAGATTCTAATATGAAGTCCAATACGATGACTTCCAACGTTATAAATAAAACAGATACTATTAATGGTGCAGAAGCTGTTTTAAAATGTCTGATCGCAGAAGGTGTTGATACTATTTTTGGTTATCCTGGCGGCGCAATCATGCCTGTTTATGATAAACTATATTATTATCAAGACCAATTGAATCACATCTTGCCACGCCACGAACAAGGTGCGACACACGCTGCTGAAGGATACTCACGTGTCACTCGTAAAACGGGTGTCTGTATGGCTACATCTGGACCAGGTGCTACGAATTTGATTACTGGAATTGCTGATGCCATGATGGATTCCGTTCCGATGGTTGCCATCACGGGTCAAGTTTTCAGCCATGTATTAGGATCTGACGCTTTTCAAGAAATAGATGTAATCGGTTGTACGACCTCCATCACAAAATGGAATTATCAGATTATCAATGCACAAGAAATTCCAGAAGTTTTTGCTAAAGCATTTTATATCGCAAATTCTGGACGCCCAGGGCCTGTTTTGATTGATATTACGAAAGATGCACAGTTGGGAATGTTGGATTTTGAATATAATCCTCTAAAATTTGTTCGTTCTTATCAACCATTAGCAAAACCTTCAATGCGATCCGTAAGAGATGCTGCTGAACTTATCAATAGTGCTAAAAAGCCATTTATTCTGGCTGGTCACGGTATTCAAATTGCTCATGCACAAGATGCGTTCAAAGCTTTTGTAGAAAAAACGGGAATCCCTTTAGGTTGTACCATTCATGGCTTATCTTCAATTCCATCCGATCATCCATTACATACAGGCATGTTAGGTATGCATGGAAATTACGGTCCAAATATTAAAACCAATGAATGTGACGTGCTGATTGCCATAGGGATGCGTTTCGATGATCGCGTTACAGGTGATTTGAGTCGATATGCAAAACAAGCCAAAGTTATTCATATTGAAATTGATTCTTCAGAGATAAATAAAAATGTAAAAGCAGATGTACCTTTACATTCCGATGCAAAATTAGCTTTAGAAGCACTTCTACCTTTGGTTAATCAGAAAGAATACCCCGAATGGTTATCGGAATTTCATGAATGTGCCCGTATTGAAAAAGAAAAAGTCATCGAGCGTGATTTAAGTCCTAATTCCAAAGGTCAAATCAGAATGGGACAAGTCATCCATGAAGTTTCTAATCAAACTAAAGGGCAAGCCGTTGTCACAACGGATGTTGGTCAGCACCAAATGATGGCAGCTCGCTATTACAACTATCTCTCTACTAATCAATGGGTTAGTTCTGGTGGCGCTGGTACGATGGGTTATGGACTTCCTGCTGCTTTTGGTGCTAAGTATGCTCAGCCAGAACGAGAAGTCGTTGCTTTTATTGGTGATGGGAGTTTTCAAATGACTTTGCAAGAATTGGGCATGTGTTCGCAATATAATGTTGGTGTAAAGATCGTTATTTTGGATAATAATTTCTTAGGTATGGTTCGACAATGGCAACAGTTGTTTTTTGACAAACGCTATTCTGCCGTAGAATTACAAAACCCAGATTTCATCAAAATTGCCGAAGGCTTTGGAGTTACTGGAAAGAAAATTACACATACTGATGAGTTGGAAAGTGCTGTACAGGAAATGCTAAACTTTGATGGCCCGTATATCTTACATGTAATGGTCGAAAAAGAAGAAAATGTATTTCCGATGATTCCTAGTGGTTGTTCGGTGAGCGAAATTCGTTTAGAGTAGTTTTTTACAAATGCTTTAATTGAAAGAATGACTTAGTGTTTTAATAATTCTTGGAGCGACATTCAATTTAATGATTTAATATTTGCTAGAGCTGCTTGATGATTTGCAAACGTTCATTTTAAGAAAAAATAATCCATTGTTATGGAAAAAAATAAAGAATATACGATCTCGATTTTTTCGGAAAATAAAGTCGGTTTATTAAATCGGATCGTATCAGTATTTACCCGCCGATATATCAACATTGAGAGTTTAAATACGTCAGAAGCATCCATGAAAGATGTGTATCGCTTTACGATTGTGGTCAATGTGACGGAAACGCAAGTCCGAAAATTGGTGGCACAAATTGATAAGCAAGTTGATGTATTGAAAGCATTCTATTATAATAATCGAGAAATCGTTTATCAAGAAATTGCTTTGTATAAAGTTCCTTCTTCCATTTTTGCGGAAGGTGATACCGTCGAGGCGATCATTCGTTCGCATAATGCTCGCATTTTGAGCATCGAACCCGATTATATTATCATTGAAAAAACGGGTCATGTAGAAGAAACGAATGCATTACTTCGTGATTTGGAAAAATTAGGTATTTACGAATTTGTACGTTCTGGACGGGTTGCCGTTACTAAACCAATGGAACAGTTAAATGAATACTTGAAATCATTGGAAAAGGAAGCGGAATTGAATTAGAACAAGCATCAAAAATTATAAAAATAGTTTCACTATATGAATATTAAAGGTTTAACCATTTTATCAGTTTTTTTATTTACCGTAAGTTCTAGTATTTTATATGGACAAGGATATAAACCTTCCAAAATTAAGGAATATATGTCCTTGACTAATAAGGTACACATTCTCTCTTTCTTTATTGATACTAAACACGATAGTTGGGAGGAGGAAGAAATTGACTACTATTATAAAGAACTTATAAACAGTCAAGAATGGCTATCAACCGAAGCGAGTTATTGGGATAAAGATTTGGAGTTTGACAACGAGTACTTCTTTATGGATAATAAATCTGTAGTTTATTTGGAAGAAGTTCCAAGAAGAACAAGTCCTAAGAGGACAATTAAGAAAATCATGAATGAGATAAATTATGATGATTTTGATCAGTTTTTAGATGAAAATAGATTTGACCTTTCAGAAGAAAAATTGAAGGTTGTCATCTTTGTAAAAAGTAATAACAGAAGTCACGCTTATAATTATTGGTCGGTGAAAGATATGGATCTTGCTGTTATCTATTGTAAAAGTACATACGGTATGTTGACAAACCAGTATGTTATTTCTCATGAAATGCTACATCAATTTGGTGCGTGGGATTTATATTACGAAAAAGGTAAAAGTCAAACAGAAGAAAGTGGAAAAAAAGCCTTAGAAGAATATCCTAATTCAATTATGATAAATACTTGGAATAATCAAGAATCATTAGAAATTGACGAGGTCACTGCCGCTAGAATTGGATGGACACAATGGGATGCTGCATTTAACTTTTATGATCCTAAAGTCAACAAAGAGAAAATCATGGAAGAGCGAGAAGAGAAGGAAGGAAGAGGAAAAACACATACTATTCAAATGAAAAAAAGTAAACATAATTAATACACAACCAATTAAGACAACAATTAAATTAAAAACAATATTATGGCACAGATGAATTTTGGTGGCGTCGAAGAAAATGTCGTTACCCGTGAAGAATTCCCATTATCAAAAGCACTAGAGGTGCTCAAAGACGAAACTATTGCAATTATTGGCTACGGTGTTCAAGGGCCAGGTCAATCATTAAATTTAAGAGATAACGGATTCAATGTTATCGTTGGACAACGCAGTCCTTCTGCATCGTATGACAAAGCCGTTGCTGATGGATGGGTTCCAGGTGAAACATTATTTTCTATTGAAGAAGCAGTTGAAAAAGCAACCATTGTTCAATATTTATTATCTGATGCCGCACAAATTGCGGTATGGCCAACCATCAAACCATTATTAACAAAAGGAAAAGCACTGTACTTTTCTCATGGTTTCGGTATTACTTACAAAGAGCGCACAGGTATCATTCCTCCTGATGATATTGATGTAATATTGGCAGCACCTAAAGGTTCTGGTACGAGTTTACGTAGAATGTTTTTAGAAGGACGAGGGCTAAACTCATCATATGCTATTTTCCAAGACGCAACAGGTCGTGCATTTGATCGTGTCGTTGCGATGGGTGTGGGTATCGGATCAGGTTATTTATTTGAGACAGATTTCAAAAAGGAAGTATATAGTGATTTGACTGGTGAACGTGGAACACTCATGGGTTGTATCCAAGGTATTTTTGAAGCACAATACAATGAATTACGAAAAAGGGGACACTCTCCTAGCGAAGCTTTTAATGAAACTGTGGAAGAATTAACGCAATCATTAATGCCTTTAGTAGCAGAAAATGGGATGGACTGGATGTATGCCAATTGTTCAACCACTGCTCAGCGTGGGGCCTTAGATTGGAAAAATAAATTCCGTGATGCCGTAGCTCCTGTTTTTAAGGATTTATATGACAGCGTTGCTTCGGGTGAAGAGGCACAGCGTTCTATTGACTCCAATAGTCAACCAGACTACCGTGAAAAATTAGATAAAGAATTGGCAGAATTACACGAAAGCGAAATGTGGCAAGCAGGTCGTGTCGTTCGTGGACTTCGTCCTGAGAATAATTAGAGAAACGTGTTCGGGTGTTCATGTGTTCATGTGTTAACGTGCAAGTAATGTACGAACATGAACGCGTGAACTCATGCGCACATTAACACGTTACCATGATTAGTGTAGAAAATATTTACAAAGCAAAAGTTCGTTTGAGAACGATTGTTACACACACGCCTTTGCTTCAAAATCTTAATTTTTCTGAGATTTATGATGCCAATATTTCATTTAAACGTGAAGATTTACAGGTTGTACGTTCTTACAAAATCAGAGGTGCATACAACAAAATATCTACACTTGATTCCGCTTTCACAGCTAATGGTGTTGTATGTGCAAGTGCAGGAAATCATGCACAAGGCGTTGCCCTGGCTTGTCGTAAATTAGGCGTAAAAGGTATAGTATATATGCCTAATACTACTCCAAAACAAAAAGTCAATAAAGTCAAATTCTTTGGAAAAGAGAGTGTTGAAGTAGTGCTAACAGGTGATACGTTTGATGATGCTTATCAAGCTGCTTTAGAACTATCAGAAGCTCAAAACAAACCGTTTATTCATCCTTTCAACGATCCTAAAACCATAGAAGGACAAGGTACCGTTGGTTTAGAAATTATAGAAGATAGTCATACGCCTATTGATTATATATTCGTAGCTATTGGAGGTGGCGGACTAGCTTCTGGTTTAGGGAGTTACTTCAAACAAATGAGTCCACAGACGAAAATTATCGGCGTAGAGCCTAAGGGTGCGCCTGCTATGTATATGTCTCGAAAGCAAGGTGAACCAGTTGTCTTAGATAGTATAGATTCATTTGTAGATGGTGCGGCTGTCCGTAAAGTAGGCGATTTAACCTTTCAAATTTGTGAGAAAGTCGTTGAAGATATAGTATTGATTCCTGAAGGAAAAGTCTGTTCGACTATCCTACAATTATACAACGAGGAAGGCATTATTGCAGAGCCTGCGGGTGCGCTGTCCATTGCTGCTTTGGATTATTATAAAGAAGAAATAAAAGGTAAAAATGTGGTCTGTGTGATCGGTGGTGGGAACAATGATATTACAAGAACAGAAGAAATAAAGGAGCGATCACTACTCTATGAAGGACTCAAACACTATTTTATTATACGTTTTCCTCAACGTGCAGGAGCATTGTTAGAGTTTCTTTCTATTTTGGGACCAAATGATGACATTGCTTATTTTGAATATACAAAAAAACATAATAGGAGTTCTGGCCCTGCTGTAGTGGGTATAGAATTACGAAAAAAGGAAGATTACAATGCGTTGACAAAAAAAATGCACGAAAACAATATTGATTTTCAGTCGCTTAATGCCAATCCTATGCTTTTTGAAATGCTCATTTAAAAATAGGCATTCTTATTGTTAGATGAATATAGTGTTACACTTTTTCGGTAATATTATATCTTTATTATGAGAATTCGACTGGCTTATCCCATACTTCTTTGTCTGTTTTTAGCATCCTGTGCCACTGAGGAAAATAATATCATTGATGAACAAGATACAAAATTAGAAGAAGTACTACGCTCTGCTTCTCCAGATCAAACCCTGTCTTTTTTTGAACAACCTAGCAGTACTGACTTTGTCTCTATTCCACAAGACCCTAAAAATCCAATCACTGTTGAAAAAGTCAAATTAGGTAAATTACTCTACCATGAAACGGGTCTAGCCATCGATCCTAAACAAGAAATTTCAAAGGGTAATTTTTCGTGTGCATCTTGCCATTTTGCTGGTGCTGGTTTTCAAGCGGGGCGTGCTCAAGGAATCGGCGAAGGTGGCGTAGGTTTTGGTATCAACGGAGAAGGACGAGAAAAAGGAAGTCTATATCCAGATAATATGGTCGATGTTCAACCGATTCGAACGCCTACCGCTATGAATGGAGCGTATCAAGTCAATCAATTATGGAATGGACAATTTGGAGCTACGGGTTTGAATACAGGTACGGAGGCGATGTGGAAAGAAGGAACTCCTATTGCAACCAATCATTTGGGGTATGAAGGTTTGGAAATTCAAGCCATTGCAGGACTGGGTGTTCATCGGCTTGGTGTAACACCAGAATTATTAGATTCTTTGGGTTATACAGAACTGTTTGATCGGGCTTTTCCAGAAATTCATGAGTCTGAACGGTATACCAAAGAATTTGCAGGTTTAGCTATAGCCGCTTATGAACGTACTATTTTATCCAACCAAGCACCATTCCAACAATGGTTGAAAGGTAACCAAAATGCTATGACAGAAAAAGAAAAGGTTGGTGCGATTTTATTTTTCGACGAAGCTAAATGTTTTAGATGTCATACAGGTCCAGCACTAAATTCTATGGAGTTTCATGGAATTGGATTGATGGGACTTTTTATGTGTGAAGAAGATGAAATCTTAATGTCCACCCCTACCAGTAGTGCAAATTTAGGACGTGGAGGCTTTACAGGTCGACCAGAAGATATGTATAAATTTAAAGTACCACAATTATATAATTTAGCAGATAGTCCATTTTACGGACACGGTTCTAACTTCACTTCGATTCGGGACATTATTGATTACAAAAACAAAGCCGTTCCCCAAAATCCTATCGTTATGGAAAGTCAATTGTCGGGATTTGAACCTTTAAATTTAAGCGATTCTGAAATTGATGCCATTACACACTTTTTAACCCATAGTTTGAGAGATGATAACTTGGATAGATATGTTCCAGAACGTGTTTTGTCGGGTAATTGTTTTCCAAATAATGATCCGCTTTCAAGTAGTCAGTTAGGTTGTAACTAAAGCCCTATTTCTATTTTTAAGATATTGATGTAAATTTTGCAAATACAATTTATTACTGATGAGTCTTTCGGGCGTAATCGTAGCTTTCTTAATATTTTTCATATTAGGAATAGCTAACCTTCCTTGTCCAATTGAATACATCAAAATTAAATCTACAAAATTCAAATATAGATTGATCCGTTCAGAAAAAGGAGGTTGAATAACCGTAAAGCCAAGTCTTTCTGCTGTTTGATCGCTAAAAAAATACGACGTACCACTAATATTTTTATCGGAAGCAAGTTGTCCTTTTTCCAAGCGGTTAATGATTTCTAGTAATCCCTCTATATAATATTCTAATATTTTTGAACGAATTGGTGCGCCCATTTTGTATTTCCTCAAAACCATCAAATAGTCGAAGGTTGTCCCGTTATGTAAATCAATACGGTCTTTATATGGCGTAAATATTAATAACATTGGAGATACATAATCAAAAATTCCCACCAGTCGATTGAACGGAGTTCCTAAAAATTGCATCAATGGAACAATAAATATTATTCCTACCAAACTTAATGGAAATTTTAAATATAATCCTGTACTTAATATAATAATTGCTAGCAAAACCAATTGCATTAAAATGGCAATCGTCCATTGTTTCCACTTAGCTAAGCCGTAAAAAGCATTCATATTTTGGTATTATTAGTCCTTGCAAAAAGCTAGATTTTCAACTATTAATTACACACCATTGAAAGTCAAGATAATTACATTTTCAGAATAGATCGGTCATCAATTTATTCAAAATCAATAGAACAACTACTAGATCATTGCAATATTTTCAAACTTAATTGTATAAAAGTAGTATAATCTGATACAATCATTTATTATTGTGAAAATTTAAGAAACACTATTGATAAAACCAATTTGTCAAATCAATATGTTTCTAAAAATCAATGTCGAACAATAAAATATAGATTTCTATACGCTTTGCATTCATTCATTTGAACACAAAGGTCTAAACCTAAATACAATGAATAATATTTTAATTATTGGTGCAGGTCGCTCCTCTATTGCTCTAATCAATTATGTATTAAAAAAAGCACAAGAATTTCAATGGTTTGTGACTGTTGCTGATGCTGATCCTCAACTAGCTGAATCAAAAGTGAACGGTCATCCAAACGGTCGGTCAACTTGGTTAGATGTCATGAAAGTCAATGACCGAAAAGAATTAATTGAACGTGCAGATGTCGTGGTGTCACTGTTGCCTGCGCATTTACACTTAGAAGTTGCAAAAGATTGTATACGTCTAAAAAAACATTTGATTACGGCATCTTATGTTTCAAAAGAAATGTATCAATTGGGAAATCAAGCTCGTGAAAATAATTTAATTTTCATGGGTGAAATGGGGCTTGATCCAGGAATTGACCACATGTCGGCTATGCAAAAAATTGAAGAAATCAAGGAAAATGGTGGAAAATTAACCGCTTTTCGTTCTTATACTGGAGGGTTAATTGCGCCTGAAAGTGATGACAATCCTTGGCATTATAAATTTACTTGGAATCCTAGAAATGTAGTAACCGCAGGACGTGGAACAGCTCAATATTTAGAAGGTGGAAAATACAAATATATTCCATATCGACGATTATTTACTAAATATCGACCCGTTGATATACAAGGAATGGGCGAATATGAAGTGTATGCCAATAGAGATTCATTGTTATACAGAGAGGTCTACGGTCTAAAAGATATACCAAATATTCTTAGGGGAACAATCCGAGCAAAAGGCTTTTGCGATGCTTGGGCTGCTTTGGTCAAAATTGGATTAACCAACGGTACTTATCCTATATTGGATTCTGAAAAATTGACCTATCATGCTTTAATGGAAGCCTTTACGAGTGATGAACCAGGTAATTCAGTAAAGGAAAAAATTGCACATTTAATACGAGAAGAACCCAATTCAGAAGTCATGCAAAAGCTAGAGTGGCTCGGTTTATTCCGCAAGAAAAAAATCAACTTACCCAATGCGACACCTGCTTTAATTTTAGAAGAATTACTATTGGATAAATGGAAATTGAAGAAAACGGATAAGGACATGATTATCATGCAGCATGAGTTTGAATACAAACTAAAAGGTAAGAAAAAATGTCTGATCTCAACATTGGTTTTAAAAGGCGTAGACGCTACTGATACGGCCATGGCACGTTTAGTAGGTTTACCTATGGGTATTTTTGTACGTTTAGTGATGCAAGGTCAAATCAAAACAACAGGCGTTAATATTCCAGTAATGAAACAAGTCTATGAACCCGTCTTGGAAGAGTTAAAAGAATATGGCGTTGAGTTTATAGAAAAAGAAATTGATCTATAATTAAAATTTATGAAGCAGCTCCTCCGCTCTGATTATCTCAAAAATGTAGGTACATTGATGCTCGGTGTGGGAGGCGGTCAAATCATTAGTATTCTGGCGATGTTTGCCTATACAAGAATATACCCCGAAGAATATATAGGTCTTTGGGGTATCTTTTTTTCTATAAGTTTATTGCTACGTTTAATAACTAATGGGGGTTATGAGGCAGCAATCGTTCTCCCTAAAACGGATCAAGAAGCAGTTCAGGTGCTGAATTTATGTCTATCTATCAATGTTTTGGTCGGATTTTTCACTTTACTCCTAGCTCTACTTTCAAGTATTTGGATGCCTATTGTTTATCCTGAGGTCGATACAGGTTTAGATGATATTTTACTTTTATTACCTATTAGTGTGTTTGTAGAAGGTATTATTATGCCATTAGGATTTTGGCTCAATCGTCTTCAAAAGTATAAATCTATTTCTACATCTCGTTTTGCGCAGTCGTTAGTAACCGTCATTTTTTCTTTGATTTTAGGTCTAATGGGATATCATCTTTGGGGATTGATAATTGGTTTAGTAGCAGGTCAAATCGTGCATTTCATGATCGCTTTTTGGAGTAGTGAGTTACCCAAACATTGGTATTTTAATCAAAAACAAGTCCTTCAATCCGCTAAAAATTATAAACAATTTATACAATATGGGGTATCAGGAAACTGGTTTAATACACTAGCTTCCGAAGCACCCTTTTTGATTTTACCAAGATACTTTGGTGAAGCTACCGTTGGTTTTTTCAATATTGCTCGTCGTGTGTTATACGCGCCCATCAATTTAATTGGAGGTAGTGTGAGTACGGTTTATTACGAAAAAGCAACAAAAGCACATCACTTAGGTGGAACAGCTTTAAAGGATTTAAGCCGATCCACTCTAAAATATATGATATTGATTAGTGTCGTTCCTGGTTTGATTGCCTTTTTCTTTGGGGAACACATTTTTGCATTTGCCTTCGGAGAATCATATCGCATCTCGGGCTTATATGCCAGTTGGTTGATGCCTTGGATTTTCATCAAATTTATCTCCCATCCACTTACTTATTTAATTGATATAAAACTCAAACTTAAAGCTCAATTATTGTACAATATCATTTTATTTATTGGTCAAGCTGGCATTTTGATCGCTATGGGTTTGTGCTGTTTAGCATTAGATGCCGTCATTGGGTTTGGTATAATTGGTTTAGTGCTTAGTGCAATTTATTTGTACTATTTGGGGAAACTTGGTGAGATTTGGAAATGATAGCTTCTTTACTCCTGTTTGGGTGTATAACAAATTATCGCGCTAGAAAGTGTATAGCTATTTAAGACTCTGCGCCTTAGTGCCTCCGTAGCAAATTAAAACGATAATTTGCCATACATCCCCTATTTATATCTTTCAAAATAAAAAAACACCTTTTTGATAATAAAAAATATTATATTTGCGTATTATAAATATGTAGAATCAATCTACCACTCCTTTTAGCTACTCATACACACCACATTTTATTTGGTTACGCAATCATGTAGTAATACTAAATTATGAATCCCTTTTTCAACATTCAAAAATGTTGGTGGTGCAACTTTTTTATGCTTTTTATACCAGTATATTTATGTTCTCAAATTCCGTCAGAGCAGCGATATTCTATGGAATTTATCGATCAAACCATGGAAGAAATGTTTCAATATATTGAAAACACAACACACTGGTCTGTTTATTACGAAAAATCAACGCTCCCAACTCGATCATTTTCAAAGAAATATACACATTCAGACATTCCAGAAATAGTTGCTGATATTCTTGCATTTAGTGATTTGGATTTTTTGAATTATAGAGATTATGCTATCGTTATTCTTCCCAAAAATGTAGTAGAAACAGAACAGACGGCACTTCATTATCAACGATTTTCAGATTCTAATCAATCAACTTTGAATAGTAATATGCTCAAAATTGGTCAATATAATCTACTTGGTGCTGATGACTATGCTGACCTACGAATAAAAATTATACAACAAGATCAAAAGGCTATTCGAGGTGCAAAAGTAAGCGTCTATTACAACAGTGAAACCGATCATAGTGATAAAAAAGGTCTGGCTCGAATCAGTCTTGTGGCAGGGCAATATATTTTAAAAGTGGAACATCCTTTCTATCAAACTGTCGAGCAAGCTATTGATGTATATAGCAGTGGAGTCATCAAAATTTTTATGTCTAAATAAACCCAAATATGAATAATCAATACCAACATCAATGTATATTTAAAATAAATGTTCTCTGTTGTATCACTATACTTTTTCTATTAACAAGTTTCAATTCATTGAAAGCGACTGAATTGACCAATGAAGCAGATAAAATGTATGTGCATTTGGATAAAGGGTTTTACGTTACAGGTGAACGGGTGTATTTTACTATTTTTCAATCCAATAAATTTTTAAATCAATCTATACAGTTAAAAATTAGCCTTTCAGACGCAGCTCAAAAAATAATACATTCTCAATTTATTTCATCCGAAGGAACGTTGCGACAATCGGGTCAAATTGATATTCCTTATCAGTTAGCCTCAAATTATTATAATTTAGTTATTCAAGTATTCGATACCCCAACCAAATCAATTCTAAACTTGGCTGAAATATCTATTCCAATTTATAGCGATTTTGAACCACTTCCAACAACGGAACAAAGCACTCGAAAAACTTCAATTCTAAAAAAAGAACAGTTGAACATTTCATTAAAAACGAGAAATCCAAACGTTGCCAAACGATCTAAGGTTGAACCTGTTATTCAAATAAAAGATAAAAAAGGTCGGTTTGTAAAAGCAGATATTTCGATGTCGGTTAGTGATGTCATGACGAATGCTGGTTTTGATAATTTATTTATGTTTAAAGTACCTTATGATTGTACATATCTGGGAAATCAAGCTTTTTTTGAAGGCGTTTTAAATCAAAGAAAATCACTTAAAGAAACAGATTATAAAACCTTACTACCTCAACATCGTGCCACATCCTTCACAAAAACCAATTGTAGCGATCAGACCGTTATGTTAATTGATATTGACAAACTCAATATATTTGATAATCTAAATCAATCATTTATATTGTATGATAGTTTGATTTTTTCACCTAGTAATGTCATTCAGTCGACCCATTCCATTGTACCAACTCTTATTTATAATGATGTCATTATTTCGTATATTAAAGCCAGTAGGATACGACGAAAAATAAACTTATATTATCAAGTCCTGCCAAATAGTTCTGTAATGATTGCTGATAAACCGTTTTTCACACCTCAGCTTTTTTGGAAAAGTGGTGAATATACCCGTTTTAAAACTACCGCACCCAATTTTTATTTTCAATCTGATGATAGAAGTGCCTTTCAGATAGATCTTGTTGCCCGTGATGAATCGGGAAATATTGGACGTAAAAAGATCATTTATTCCGTTTATTAGGCTCAATACTCATTTTTCATGTATAAAATCAGGGTTTTCACTTTATAAATTCCTTGTTTTCATGGATGCAAAAGGTTCAAAACATATTTATATTGCATAATATAAGTTGATGGTAAAACTACTTAGGCATCATTTATAAAATATGTATTTTAAATGTTAAATTTGTACTAATAAAATAAAGACGCCTAGCCTATTCATACTACATGAAGCCCATAAATCGTATTATAATTACATCAAAAATGTACTAAATTAAACATAATACGAAACCATTATTCAACCAAAAAAAGAAATTATGACGGATTCAAATGATTCTAAACAAAGAATAACCGCAGTAGCAATTGTGATTGGAGTCCTATTATTAGGTCTAATTGCTTTCCTTCTATTCAATAAAGTAAACCAAGATAAGCAGCTCAAATCTCAAGCCATGGAACTAGAAGAAGTGATGGCTTTAAAAACGGAATTGGAAGAAGATTATCACACCGCCCTTTCTGATTTAGATGAAATGAAGGGTGATAACGAAGAATTGAATGCACTAATTGAGGGTCAAAAAGAAGAATTGAAAGCCCAAAAAGATAAGGTGGATAGTTTATTGAGTTCTAACAAACGAAATAAACGAAATTTAGCCTCCGCTAAAGATGAATTGGCGACCCTACGTTCTCAAACGAGTCAATATTTAGCTGAAATCCAAGCTTTGAAAGAGCAAAATGCGCAACTCGCTGATGCAAATGTCAATCTAAACAAAGACAAAACTAAGTTGACAGAAGACCTTAATATTGAGCGTACCAATGTTTCGAATTTAACATCTGAAAAGAAAGTTCTAGTATCAGAAAAAGAAGAATTAGAAGTCATTAAAGAAGATTTAACGACTAAGGTAGATTTTGCTTCTGTCGTGAAGGTTAAAGGCGTTACTGCAACGGGCTGGACTATCAAAAAATCAGGAAAAGCGGTTATGAAAACATACGCCAAAAACGTCGATCAGTTAAAAGTTTGTTTCAATACAACGCCTAATAAATTGGCAGGTTCTGGCAAAGAACGCTTTATGATACGAGTTATTAATCCTGTTGGCGAAACGATGGCAATTGAAGAAATGGGTTCTGGCGTATTTACCAATACTCGAACAGGAGAAGAAATCCGTTACACACAAATCAAAGATATTGATTACGACCTTGCTGATGCAGATGGTTTTTATTGTATGGATTGGGCACCAAATGTACCTTTTCAAAAAGGAACGTATGAGCTTGAAGTGTACAACGAAGGCTACCTAGCAGGAAGCGGAACATGTACGCTGAAATAGTATTTTTAGAAAGATACGTTTAACAGAATAGCCGTTTATTTATAGGAATAAACGGCTATTTTACTTAATAAACGAAGTTTGAATTTTAAATTTACTCCACTAAATTTATCAACGTTTTATAATCATCAAAAGGCGCATTCCGACTTTTCATTTCTAAAATATCAAACAATTCACCTTCTTCAGCATAAATATCTTCCAAATCTAATAAGGTTTGTTCGGTTCTAATTTCCACTTTTCCTTGTTGCAATTGATCGATTCGCCATTGGTAGGTTTGATTGATTTTTGTCCACATTCGATGCTGTACATCCATCAAATCACTATCTGGAGTAACCGCCAATGCTTGTGTAAAAGATTGATTACTGCGAGCAATCATTTTACCGTTTTCAATAATAAAATAAGCCGTATCTGCAATTCGATCATCGTCCGTAACCAGACGTGCATACATGGTTAACTGTAAATCTTCTTCATTTTTTATGAGTAACTCTCGGCGCTTTGCCCCTCGCCATTTTAAGTCGATGACCACATGTTGATCGCCTTTTTCAAGCACTACATCTGCCTTTGCTCGAATGGGTGTCAAATTTAATGCGCCGTCCAAATTCATTTCTGTTGACATTACCCTCCAACCATTGGATTGAATCATATACACCAAACTCCAAGCAGCATATTTCACTCGATTTAAAAAAGCCAAACGTTCTGGCTCTCGCCCATACATCAACATCGTTGCACCTTCCCGAGCAAATAATCGAGGTGCTTCTGAATCAATCCATTCCTCCACTTGTTCTTTCGTCCAATTAGTGATGTCTTCTTTTAATAATAATTCAAAAAACCGATGCGATAAATTTCCCATTAAAGTCACGTCAGGAACAATACTTAAAATCGACGATTTAATGAGTTTTATTTTATAACGGAAAACCCACTGATACGGATAGTAAAACAACGATTCTAAACTGGTAAACGTCTCATAATCACGTTGTCCTAATTCAGGTGTATTGACATTAATAAACGAAACAGGCTGTCCCAATTGACGAGGCGATAAAGCTGTTTTATAAGGAACACTAATATACTGTTCAAACTGTGCTTTTCCTTTTTCGGTATTGATATCAAACTCAATCAATTCAAAATTATCAAAAGCCGCTTCCAAATCCCCTTTTAAAGCATGTGGTTGTATTTCTTTACCATTTACCATTTCTGGTATCACCAAAATCAATCGATTTTTGGCTAATAAAATAGGTCGTTTACGCTGCCATAAACCTCGTTGATTTTTCTGGACAGGACTTTCTAAAACTATACCCTGTTTATTCAAATAATCAATTTCATTCGTGTACCAACAAGAGAAGAAATGACCTGGGTCATAATGTGTAAAATTCCACCATAAAACTTCATCCGCAGCGGTCGTAATCGCACTTGGATTATACACATAAGGTAAATGTCCAACCGCTCTTTCGTTAAAGACAACGGGTGAAGGTTCATAAATAGTTCGGACAATTCGCTCCAATTCTAAGGCAGACAAATGTGTTTGTGCATCAGGTAAAGTTTCCACCAAGTCTTGAATCCGTTTAGCTTGCTCACTTAATACAATAAGTGAAGAATTGACGCTTCCTCCGTCTTCAAACTCTTGAAAAGCCCACTGACTTATATAAAAGAAAATATCCGTTACATCTTCCTTTGGAACACCTTGATTAGTATTGTATCGAGTTCGTCGAAACCAGAAATTATATTGAAAACGAGTTTGTTGAACATCAATTCGAGTATCTACTTTTGCCCGTTCTTCTAATTCTTCAAAAAACCGAGCAATCATAGCGTTCCAACTACTGCTCAATATACCTGGTGTTCTTGCCATTTGCTGAGCTATTCTTCTTGCTAATTCATCGTGCAGTGGCTTAATGGTTAACGATACAAATTCCAATATTTTGTAGGGGTCAATCGGATTCCATAAAAATGTTGTGACCAATTTGAGTAATTGTAGGCTAGGACGAGCAGAAGATGCGGATAAAATACCTAAACTGGGTAATCCTTCTTGGATTAGGGCATTATCTAGGGCTCTATTTTTTTCAGGAATAATACATAGCGGTCTAAATTCAGTGTCTTGTACTAAAATTTTAGATAGATAACTCGCCAACTGTGTTTCTCGTTTTCCTTTGATAATCACCAAACTACCATCACCCGTTAGTGTTTGTTTTGGGGTTTTATTTTCTAAGGCAAATTGCCATTTTTCTAAATCTGTTGATGGCGTTTTAGTATGTTCTTGTTTATAGATAGAGGAAATCTGAACCCCTTTTTCTTTCAAAATCGAAAATAATTGGTGTATATGAGACGATAATAGTTCTAAAGGTTCGTTGATAAATATTTTCTCAATTGGTTGCTTTTTAAATGGTAATTCCTTTAATACTGTTCTAAAACGATCGGCAAATCCGTCTGTTAAAGCTCGTTTATTGGCTTTTTTATCTATAAAATCTTGGTTGGTTTGCTGAATGTGTGCTTCCATTATTGCCAAGACCTGAAGGCGTTCGGGTGTGTCATCATTTACTGAAAAATCCCAACCCTCTAAAACTAATTCGTCCCTTCTTTTTAGTAATTCATTTGCCGTAGCAAATTGATCGGCATCAAAAGATCGGCTATAAAAAGCAGTCCCATAAGTATCTAAATAATGAATGAGTATTTGTCTATATTGTTCTATGCGGAGGTGTTCGTTATTGGTAGGATGTCCAGATAAGCCCAAATGATCTTCAAAAAAATGAAGCAATTCTTGAGTATTGACTACACTCGTTCCAGTCAAATTCTGTTGACTAAAAGGATAGCACATATCGTCTAGTTCGAGTCCGAAATATAGATTCATTTTATCTA
>JAHDFQ010000204.1 GCA_020628085.1 Saprospiraceae bacterium | reverse complement strand
CGAACCTCCGACCCCCTCGGTGTAAACGAGGTGCTCTGAACCAACTGAGCTAATAACCCTTTTCTATTTTTAGATGCTTCCCTTTGAAAGCGATGCAAATATATAACGTTTTTTAGTTGGGTGCAAGTATTTTAATAAATAAAGTTAAAAAATGTGAAGATGGTTTTATAATAATCTCGTTTTCAAGAACTTGAATGTTAAAAAAAATATAGACTAAGAAGCTCCTGCAATCAATCGAGTAGCACGTTGCTCTTCACCAATGGTTAGGTGAAATAACATATGAAAAATTTGATGATCTATATTTTTAAAATCTAGAGATTCGACGCTGCTCATAATGACACCTTCTATATCGTTGGGCATAAACGCTTTCTTTTCTGCATAGGTTGATGTCATATTTTGGATCATCTCATTATCTTTTGACAAAGTGTTCAAATAATCCATAATCTTAGCATTAGCGTCCAAGCAAAAATAATGTAGAATCGTTTTATCCTCCTTCTGAAAACCACATTTATTTGTCCAAATGCTAGTTAGCTTGTTTTCTACTAAGGTAGAATCTAATTGGTATGTTCCATCATAAGGAAAATTAAGGGTAATCGGATTTTTTTGTAAAAAATCAGAACGTAATTTCCAAACATGAAATTCATAACATTTATAAATTTCAGTGGTTTCTCGTCCTTTACAAATAGCAGTATCAAACTCTTTTTTAAGTGATAATAAAGCAGCTTGTTCCTCGGTACTAAACATTGTTCCGAAAACAGAATCGTTGATGTTTTGATTGGTAATTACTTGACTAATTTTACCTTGATCAGAAGCGTTGGTTTTATTGGTAGCGTTAGAAGATTGATCTTCAGACTGACAAGCGACACCTAATATTAGAACTAATGAGAAACCGATATATTTAAACATAATCCTTCATTTGGAATTTATAAAAAGGACTAAAAGTGGTAGTTTACAGTAAATCTAAACATTCTTTTAATCCTTCTTTCCAATACGGAATTTCAATATCAAAGTTGGTTTTTATTTTGTCTTTATTCAATACACTAAATGGTGGTCGTTTGGCTGGGGTAGGATAGGCACTTGATTCGATGGGCTTGGTAGTACACTCGATGTTAGATAATTCAAAAATAGCTTTTGCAAAATCATACCAACTACAAACCCCTTCATTGCTGTAATGATAAATACCTCTGGCGTGGACATCTGCAATTTCGTCATTGGCAATTTTAGCGAGCATTTGTAAAATCGCATCTGCTAAATGGCGAGCATAGGTTGGTGTACCAATTTGGTCAAAAACGATACCGAGTTGGTCTCGCTCTTCTCCCAAACGACGCATGGTTTTAACAAAATTATGTCCAAAAGAAGAATATACCCAAGACGTTCGAATAATAATGGTCGTCGGAAGAATACGAGCTGCAATTTGCTCTCCTTCTAGTTTAGTGCGGGCATATACACTTTGTGGATTAGTCGTATCTGTTTCTTTGAAAGGTGTATTTTGATCGTTATGATAAACATAATCTGTGGAGATTTGGACGAGTTGAGTTTGATGAACACTACAAGCTTCTGCCAAATGTTTGCTTCCAATCACATTGACTTGATACGCCGTGTCCTCGTCTGATTCTGCCTTGTCCACTGCGGTATAAGCAGCACAATTGATACAAGCATCAGGTGTGTTGTCCTTAAAAAAACTAAAAACAACATTACTATCTGTAATATCTAAATCGCTGGAATCAGTAAAGAAAAACGTCCAATTTGGATAGTTGGCTGCTAATACTTGCAATTCACTACCAACCTGTCCGTTTGCTCCTGTAACTAGAATATTCATTTATGTATTCATTTTTCGATGTACTCCAAATGTTGGATTCACCTTGTCTTTTTCAGATAACTTTACATCTTTCGTATCAATTTCCCAATCAATATTCAAGGTTGGATCATTAAATAAAATCCCTCCTTCTGATGCTTTATTATATAAATTATCACATTTATAACAGAAAATAGCTGTTTCGCTCAATACCACAAATCCATGTGCGAATCCACGAGGAACGAATAATTGACGCTTATTTTCAGCACTCAATCGCACACTATACCATTGTCCGTAAGTTACTGATCCTTCACGAATATCAACCGCTACATCTAAGACTTCGCCTTCCACGACACGCACTAGTTTTGCTTGTGCATGTTCACCTGTTTGATAGTGTAAACCTCTTAAAACACCGAAAACAGATTTCGATTCATTATCTTGAACAAATTCCGTTGTAATACCTGCTTCGGTAAATTTTTCTTTATTATAACTTTCAAAGAAATAACCTCTATCGTCTCCAAACACGGCTGGTTCAAAAACCATCAAATCCTGAATAGGTGTTTCTATAAATGGCATGTTTTTTTGTTTTGTATAAAATAGTTGTTAGTTGACTGGTTATTAGTTTAAATGTTCATTGATTAAGTCACTAGAATGAAAAAATAACTAATTAACCAATAACAAAAACACTAATAACTAAAAAAATGGCGTAGCCATTTCCCCTACTTTTCTCTAAAAAAGACACTCACGGGTACACCCGAAAAATCGAAATGCTTGCGCAACTGATTTTCTAGATAATTTTTATACGGTTCTTTGATGTGTTTAGGATAATTACAGAAAAAAGCAAAAGCAGGGTAGTAAGTTGGCAGTTGTGTGATGTACTTAATTTTAATATACTTCCCACGGTGCGCTGGGGGTGGATATTTTTCAATCGCTTCTTGCATAATTTCGTTCAACACAGACGTCTTGATTCGACGATTTCGGTTTTCATAGACCTGCAAACCTGCTTCTATGGCTTTAAAAATCCGTTGCTTTTCAAGTGCTGAGACAAATATAATTGGCAGGTCATTAAATGGAGCGAGTTTGTTTTTATACTCTTTTTCTAGATCTCTAGCCGTATTGGTCTCTTTCTGAATCAAATCCCATTTATTTACTACCAAAACAATGCCTTTATTTCGTTTGGCAGCAATTCTGAAAATCGCCATATCTTGCGACTCAATTCCCGTTTGTGCATCCACCATCAAAATACAAACATCCGATTCTTCCATTGCACGAATAGCACGCATGACCGAGTAAAATTCTAAGTTTTCATGCACCCTTGCCTTCTTGCGAATCCCCGCAGTATCAATAATGTAAAATTCTTTATCAAACTTTTTATACTTGGTATGAATCGAATCTCGTGTCGTTCCTGCAATATCCGTTACAATATTTCGATCTTCTCCCAACAAAGCATTGACCAAAGACGATTTTCCAACATTCGGCTGACCAATAATGGCAAACTTGGGCAATTCAGTATCAAGCATTGGTTTCTCATCCACATGTTCGACTACTTCATCTAATAATTCACCTGATCCACTTCCTGTAATTGACGACAAAAAGAAAGTTTCTTCAAAACCTAAACTCCAAAACTCATTGGCTTCCAACAGTCGTTCGTGATTATCTACCTTGTTAACGGCTAGAATGACCTTTTTTTCAGAACGGCGGAGCATATTGGCAACGCTTTCATCTAAGTCTGTAATACCAGTGGTCACATCCACCATAAACACAATAACATCTGCCTCCTCAATGGCAATACTTACTTGTGATCGAATGGCTTTCTCAAATACATCGTCTGAATTTACTACAAAACCACCTGTGTCAATCACTGTAAAAGTCTTTCCATTCCAGTCACTCGTTCCGTATTGTCGATCTCGTGTAACACCGCTTACATCATCAATGATCGCTTGTCGCTCTCCGATTAGTCTATTATATAAAGTAGATTTTCCAACATTTGGACGACCTACAATGGCTACTATATTTCCCATGGTGCTTTATTTTTTGAAGGACGTTTCCGTTTCTAGTATTCACTGGATAAATTACTGAATTTAAAAGCGGTTATTTTCCTGTGAATAGTGATACCGAAGGGATAAAGCATTAATTTGATTTTCAATTTTTATCTCGTTCTCGGTATATCACCCTTCTGATTTTCCTGCAAAGGTATGAAAATATTAAGGAAGAAATGGAGCTAATTCTATAGTTTAGACATATACAAGCGTAATATTTTAACATTTAATATTAGTTTAACATCAAATTAGTGATAATTTTTGTTTTAAATTAGTCGTGTTTTCAAACATTAAATAAAAATGAAATAGATGTTTTTAAAGTCAATAATAACATAGCTATATGATTTATCTGGTTGGGTATTAAATAAAGTACTGTTTTTATTGATGTTGGGTAAGGGTTTGAAATTTAGTAGAGATTTGCTTTATTTTTAAAACTTTTTATTAAAAATATTTAATTTTAAAACAAAAATATTGACAATCAAAATAATTGTTTATATATTTGTAATCAAATAAGGTATTGATTTGCTTTTTATGCAGCAAAAAAGGAATAACAACATGCTGTATTATCAAAAAGATAAAGAGATACTTTTTGTTTTATTTAATAACAGCAGAAAATCGTTGACTTATGGAAATTCAAGTTTTGGTCAGCAAGAAAGGAACAAAAGTAGTGACCGCTAATCAGTTGCATCGTGCATTGAGACTGGTAGATTACAAATATAATAGTGATACACAAAAATGGTTGAATGACTTGTATTCGTTTAACGATGGCGTGCGACAACCCATTGAATTACAAGACTTTTCTAAACGAACGTTTCAATATGCAAAAATGCAAGATTATTATCTTTCAATAGAATTAGCCATTTTAATCACACTACGATCTAATAGTCCCGTCAAACAATTTTATGCTAAATATTTGACGGCCATCAGTAATATCCCACAGGACAAAGTGAAGACCAATAATAGAACAAACAACACCCAGAAAGTGTCCACTAATCCTGTTTTGCTCAATAAAGCCGCTTCCTTACCAAAAGGAATACAATTGGGGTTGTGGTAGCATGAGTTAACAAATATACTTTATGAGCAAATCTTTACGCCTAGTTTGAATGTATCAAGCTGGGCGTTTTTTTGTATTATCCGATTTAATCGGACGGGTTTGTAGATAAGAGGTTGACGATGATGGTGTCGTGAGTCGAGTAGTATGAAAACATTCTATTATCGTCTAAATAGTTGAAATTTGGAGAAATTGGTTTATGCTTTTTCTTCGGGGTTTCGTTGTAGCCCATTGATAAAATCCTCGAAGCTATCGGCTATTATAATAAATTGTTCTTCTGGAGAATGATCTGTCCAACGATTGACTAATATTTTACCAAAAGTACCTTCTTCAAAACTCAGACAGAAATGCCAACCTCCTGGATCGTATGCAAAGGGCAACTTCTTTCCCCATCCATGTTCTATAAACTCACTCGTTAATTTATATAGTTCTGAAAAAATATTATACTGAGCTATTTCCCATTTCGTATTGGTCATATCAACATAAATGTATTCGTAATGACTAAGTCCAGCATAAAGTTTCATAAATGATTTAAAGTTTTCGGGCAAACTAGAATTAACTAATTGTGATAATATTGAAAAACTTTTTTCTCCAATCCTTGGTCTAATTGTTAATTTTTTCATGCTTTGGTTTATATCTAATTCTCAATATATTTCATTCCTCAAGATAAGCATATCTTCAATGACTTAGCCATCAAACCACTACTCTCAAAATAAATCCTCCCTCAAACCCACCTTTTTTACGATAAATCACCTAATTTCGTGGCTTTCGATCAAATACCGAAAATTGCTTCATGCAAATGAACTTTTTGGAGTAAATCTGCGTAAGTAATCCAAATAAAATAAGACTAAAATGATGAATATTACCCTACCCGACGGAAGTGTTCGGCAATATGAAGCAGGTGCATCGGCAATGGATGTCGCCAAATCTATCAGCGAAGGACTGGCACGTAATGTCTTGTCTGCCAAAGTCAATGGCGAAGTGTGGGACGCTAATCGTCCGATTCATGAAGATTCAGTCGTGCAATTGTTGACGTGGAATGATAAAGACGGGAAACAAACGTTTTGGCATTCATCGGCACATTTGTTGGCGGAAGCCTTGGAGGCTTTATATCCTAATGTGAAATTCGGAACTGGGCCAGCTATTGAAAGCGGGTTTTATTATGATATAGATACAGGCGATCAATCTATTTCTGCGGAAGATTTTAAGAAAATTGAGCAGAAAATGTTGGAGTTGGCACGTCAAAAAAATACTTTCGATCGTAAAGACATTTCTAAAGAAGATGCCATTGCTTTTTTCAAAGAAAAAGGAGATGAGTATAAATTAGAGTTGATCGAAAAGCGTGGTGCAGATGAATCATTGACACTGTACCAACAAGGAAATTTTGTGGATTTGTGTAAAGGACCACATTTGCCTGATACGAGTAAAATTAAAGCTGTAAAGATATTAAAAGTTGGTGGTGCCTACTGGCAAGGTGACGATACCCGTCAACAAATGACTCGTGTAGTGGGTATTACATTTCCGAAACAAAAAGAGTTGACGCAGTATATGCACATGCTCGAAGAAGCCAAAAAACGAGATCATCGTAAGCTAGGTCAAGAATTGGAACTCTTTATGTTTTCTGAAAAAGTGGGACAAGGTTTACCCATTTGGTTGCCCAAAGGAACAGCGTTGCGTAGTCGTTTAGAGGATTTTCTAAAGCAAGAACAACTCAAACGTGGTTATCAACCAGTAATTACACCGCACATTGGAAAAAAAGATTTATATGTAACGTCTGGTCATTATGAAAAATATGGGGAGGATAGTTTTCAGCCGATCAATACACCTAAAGACGGGGAAATATTCTTGTTAAAACCAATGAATTGTCCGCATCACTGTGAGGTCTATGGCAATAAACCACATTCTTATAAAGAATTACCAATCCGTTACGCAGAGTTTGGAACAGTGTATCGTTACGAGCAAAGTGGAGAGCTACACGGACTGACACGTGTACGTGGATTTACGCAAGATGATGCGCATATTTTCTGTACACCCGACCAAGTAAAAGATGAGTTTTTAAATGTATTGGATTTGACCATGCACGTTATTAATAAACTAGGTTTTGAGGACTTTACGGCTCAAATTTCTTTGCGTGATCCCAACAATAGAGAAAAATATATTGGTTCAGATGAGAACTGGGACAAAGCAGAACGTGCCATTATTGAAGCCACTAAAGAAGTTGGTTTAACCACAACCATGGAGTTGGGTGAAGCTGCTTTCTATGGGCCAAAATTGGATTTCATGGTCAAAGATGCGCTAGGGCGTTCTTGGCAATTGGGAACAATTCAAGTGGACTATAACTTGCCTGAGCGTTTTGAATTAGAATATATTGGTTCGGATAATAAAACCCATCGTCCAGTAATGATTCACCGTGCACCATTCGGTTCGATGGAACGATTTATTGGGGTTTTGACAGAACATTGTGCGGGTAAATTCCCATTGTGGTTAGCTCCAGAACAATATATCATTTTGCCCATTAGTGAGAAGTTTCATGCGTACGCAGAAGAAGTGAAATTGAAATTAGCAGCCAATGATATTCGTGGAACGATTGATGAACGTGGCGAAAAAATCGGTAAGAAAATTCGTGATGCACAAGTCAATAAAATGCCATTTATGCTAGTGATTGGTGAGCGAGAAATGAGCGAAGGCAAAATTGCTGTTCGTCAATCTGGTCAAGGAGACGAAGGCGCAGGTGATATGGGGGCGATGACTGTTGATGATTTTATAGCGCATTTTAAGACCTTGTTGTAAAATATATAAATGAAGTGATGACTTCAGTCATCACTTCATTTATATATGAAAAGCCAAGTTATTGTGAAGATGACTTGGCTTTTTTAGTG
>JAHDFQ010000203.1 GCA_020628085.1 Saprospiraceae bacterium | reverse complement strand
CTTCACTTTTGCATATTTCCGAATATAATCATAAATTTTCTGGCGATCAGCCTTTCCAAAACTAGCAATACGAGTATAGTGTGAACCGCCTTTTTTCTCCATACGAAGTCCATTGGTTTTCTTTGTAGGTTGATAACCGCAGGCCGTCCAAGGATCAACTTCACCATAAATGTATAGTACTTTATTTCCTTTCTTATCCAAATAATCCACTACTTTTTGACAATAGGGAGTAAAAGTCAAATCTGTATCTTGTGGAGCAAAAATAACGTTGGTTGGATTTTTGACACTGACTAGCAAATCTTGAAATTCTTCGTTGATAAAACCATAATAACCCAATTCTGTAATGAACTGATAAAATGCAGGTAAAAAATATTGAGTCGTTCGATCACTATAAAAATCGTAACCAACGATGTCTCTCAAATGATCGAATAATTCCTCAGCACTAGCAGTTGGTTCTGGAATTTTATTGCAGTCGTGTCCCCATTGCCAAAATGAAAACGTGTATTCCAAAACGGCATATTCTAGTACTTTATCCGTAGATAACATCGTAAATTGATGCTTATTTTTGACCGCCCATTTATCAATCATAGGAATAATAGCATCTCGTTGTTTCAAAATTGCTCGCTGAACGGCATTCAACTTTGCTCTACATTCTGGCGTTCCAATGGTTTGAATATGCTCATCTGTTCGTTTATCTTCTTGTGCCAATGCTAAAGGCGCAACATACGGTACCGCCAATTTCACATCTTTTGGATAAGCACTTTTATAAATTAATGTTGTTGATCCACCTTTACTAATCCCAGTACTGACCCATTTTTTATTTTTATAAATTTTTCCAAACAATTGTCGTAAACGATGTAAATCCTCCATCGCTTGATCGTTTTTGAGGTAATCCCAATTGATATTTTGAGGTTTGGATTTACCAAAAAACCGATATTCCACCATAATCTGGTTGCTATTCAAGATTTTAGATAATTCATACGTCCGCTGACGAGCAGAATAACCTTCCGTGACGAATAAAACAGGTTTTTTAAAATCCAAATGCGATAAAAAAACACGTTGTTCAAACTTACCTGCTGAGGGGTCATTGTGATCGAGTGGTTGTTCAATCAATATTTCATATTCAAATTTAAAATGATCTTGAGCGTCTAGTTTAGTAATTTGTTGAATACCAGAGATTTTAGCTCGAAGGATGGCTTCAATCTCTTGAGTAGCGCCAAGTGTGGTAGAAATAAATACAAAACTAAGTAAAATGATATAATTGAAGAACCGCATATTCATGAGGAATTTATATAAGATTAAAGTCATGTTTGGAAAATCAAGTGAGGTGATGACGTCAGTCATCACCTCACCAAACTTACGACCATAATGGATTTGGATATTTTCCATTTGCCGTCATTTCATCAAACGCTTTTTGCACCATTGGTTTATCTTCTTGATAGGTCACCCCATACCAACGTTCATCATTTGGAATGACTTTGTACTGTGCCGTTCCTTCTTTAATCTGTTTATTGACGACCAACGGAATAAAAAACTCTGCTTTTGGAGCATCAGCGTTTTCTTTAGCAAATTCAATAAACTGTTTGCGCATGACTTCAAAAATATCTGGGTGAAAACCCCACAAATTCATAGAAACCAGACTATCTTTCGGTAATTCAATGCGTTCTCCATTTTCAGGATAAAAAATACCATCATCTTCTTTAGAAATACTAGTACATTCTTTCGTATCGGTCAAAAAGTGATTTTCATCCATTTCACAAACCCCTCGATTGACGGTTCCATGATCGGACAGTGTTTTTAATAATTCATACCCAACCATAGCCATGTGGGTAGGCGTGCATTCATTTTTTAGAAAGTCTGCGATAGAATGAAATGCCGAAGCACCATAATAATCGTCAGCGTTAATAACACAAAATGGTTCAGTCACAACATGTTGAGCCACCAAAACAGCATGCGCTGTTCCCCATGGCTTTTCTCGTCCAGCAACTGGTGTAAATCCGTTGATTTCAGAATCAATTGCTTGAAAGGCGTAAGCGATGTCAATTTTATCTTCAAATTTGTTGGCAAACTTTGCTTTAAAAGCGTGCTCAATATCTTCTCTAATAACGAATACTACTTTTCCAAAACCTGCTTGAATCGCATCATAGATGGAATATTCGATAATCGCCTCGCCAGTTGGTCCAACGCCATCAATTTGCTTTAATCCTCCATATCGGCTACCCATTCCAGCCGCTAATATTACTAATGTTGGTTTCATATTTTGTTTATTCTTCAAACCCTATTTGATAACATAGGATTTATTTTATGTTAAAATATTTCTTTCAATTAATATGTAAAAAAACTAAAAATGTTACAAACGATAAAATGTTCACGTTTTAAATAAAAATTAATCATCCGTAAAGTACCACTACCTTATCAAATCAGTAGGCTTGTATGAGAAAATTCATTCCTGAAAGGATAATTCTCCATTTTATAAAGTTATAGTATCTTCGCAGCCTGAATTTAGTAAACTGACAAAATGACTTGTTTTTTGGCGTGGCATAATAAATGATCTTTACATATACCACAATGATTCAATGTCTTACAAAAAAGAGCTTTTTTGTTTAAAAAGTGCTTTGACTTAAATATTTATTGATGTTTGAAAAAATGAGAAATATCATGAGCAATAAGAAAAAAACAAAATCTGAAGAAGAAATAGAAAACACAATAGATACTTCTACAGAGGAAATGGATGAAACAACCGCATCAACCGAGGAAAATAATCAAAATGAAGGAGAGGAAGATGCACTTCAACAACAATATAACGAACTGAAAGATAAATATATCCGTTTAATGGCGGAATTTGATAATTATAAAAAACGAACGGTTCGGGAACGCATCGATTTGATGAATACAGCTGCAAAAGACACAATGACAGCTTTATTGCCTGTTTTAGACGATTTTGACAGAGCTAAAAAAACGGCTGATGATGATAATTCAACGGAAGCATTTTCAGAAGGTGTTTCTTTGGTGTACAACAAGCTATTTTCTATTGTGGGTCAAAAAGGTTTAAAAGCTATGGAAACTGATGGCGAACCATTTGACGCAGAATTGCACGATGCTTTAACTGAAATACCAGCTCCAAATGATGATATGAAAGGTAAAATCATTGATACAATTGAGAAAGGTTATTTCTTGAATGATAAAATTATCCGTCACGCAAAAGTGGTCGTAGGAAAGTAACTTGCAAGTTATAAATATAGTGATTCGTTGATTGATGGTGGCTTTTGACAAACCAACAAATCAATTGACAACCAATAACACAAATTGCAGCGCAATTTGAACCAATAAATACAATGGCAAAAAGAGATTATTACGAAGTATTGGGTATCGACAAATCAGCCGATGCTAATGCAATAAAAAAGTCTTATCGGAAAATTGCGATGAAATTCCATCCAGACCGTAATCCCGATGATAAAGTAGCAGAAGAAAAGTTTAAAGAAGCAGCGGAAGCATATGAAATATTAAGTGATCCACAAAAGAAAGCACGCTATGATCGTTTTGGTCATGCAGGTGTTGGTGGAAACGCTGGTGGCGGTGGATTTGGTGGCGGTGGTATGACTATGGAAGATATTTTCTCTCAATTTGGAGATATATTTGGTGATGGCGGTGGCGGTGCTGGCTTCGAATCGTTCTTCGGTGGTCGAGGTGGCGGACGCGGTGGACGTCGATCAACAGGTCAGCGAGGAAGCAACTTGCGTATTAAAGTAAGTTTGACGTTGGAAGAAATTGCGAAGGGAATTACTAAAAAAATTAAGGTCAAAAAACAGCACACCTGTGATACGTGTAATGGAAGTGGTGCAAAGGATAGTAAATCTGTTTCGACTTGTAATACTTGTCGTGGATCGGGCTATGTACGTCAAGTAAAAAGTACTTTTTTAGGTCAAATGCAGACCACTACGGCGTGTCCAACTTGTTCGGGTACAGGTAAGAAAATTACAGCAACGTGTAACACATGCAAAGGCGATGGTCGTACCTACAAAGAAGAAACTATTGATATTGAAATTCCCGCAGGTGTAGCAGAAGGTATGCAATTGTCGATGCGTGGTAAAGGTAACGCAGGTGCTAATGGTGGACCAGCAGGTGATTTGCTGATAAATATCGAAGAGAAGCCACATGACTCTTTAACCCGTGATGGATCGAATTTGGTGTACGAAATGCACGTCAATTTTGCAGATGCAGCTTTAGGAACATCTGTTGAAGTACCAACGATTGAAGGTCGTGTAAAAGTGAAAATACCAGCAGGCACACAAGCAGGTAAGATGTTTCGACTTAAAGGAAAGGGGCTGCCTTCCGTTCAATCTTACGGAAAAGGTGACCAACTTATTCACGTAAGT
Organism: Saprospiraceae bacterium; assembly: GCA_020628085.1. Lineage (GTDB taxonomy): Bacteria > Bacteroidota > Bacteroidia > Chitinophagales > Saprospiraceae > JAHDES01. The sequence continues at coordinate 3,402 of JAHDFQ010000203.1, read as the reverse complement.
ATTTGGACACCAAAGAAATTGACGGATGAAGAACGCAATATTTTGGAAAAAATGCGTTCTATGCCTAACTTTAATCCTGATCCAGGTAAATCTGAAAAAGGTTTTTTTGATCGTATGAAGGATTATTTTAATTAATATGTAAGATAGGCTTCAGCCTGTCTAAAAATAAATTAACGTGGCGTTTTTACATTATAATAACACCGCAAAAAATAGGGCGACTATGTTTGGATTACTGAGCATGGTCGCTCTCTTTTTTTGTATCGGTTGTGGTGAAAATTTTTACTATCAAAAAAAATATACACTCGACGAACAGCAATGGACGTATGCTGATTCACTACAATTTGAAATGACTATTCCCGATACAAGCACTACATATAACTTATATTTGGAAATTGAACATGGGACAGATTATTCAAAACAAAATCTATACACCAAAATTCATACGACCTTTCCTGATGGTAAACGATTGAGCGAGCAAATCTCTATTGAACTGGCAGATAAAACGGGCAAGTGGAATGGCAACTGTTCTAGCGATGTATGCACCGCTCGAATTTTTCTTCAAGAAGGCGCAGTTTTTAATCAAATTGGTGATTATACGTTTACTTTAGAACAATTTATGCGTATAAACCCACTTCCAAGTATCAAAAGTATTAGCTTTATGCTCGAAAAAACAAAACCAGATCAGTAGTTTTTCTTAATTTTTCATTAAAAAGAATGGAGATTTGTACTTTTTCGTTCACTAAAAAGGTTGTATAGGGCATGAATAGCATCTGTATGGCTATTATATTACTAGAGTCACCAATAGTCGAATAAACAAAAATATGATAAAATTCCTTTTAGTTCTAAACCGCTTCGTTTTGTTTACCGAAATCTAAAAATAAATATCGTTATTGGGAGTAGAACCCAAAATATGATTATTCGGAAAAGAAGTTGGTTTATACATAGAACTAAATATCATATTATCATAAATAAATTATAACATCATGTTTTTATTAAAAAAAATATCGTTTTCTATTGCTATTATTAGTAGCATCTGTATGCTTTCTGCTTGTAAAGGTGGACTTGGATTAGGTGGTTTTAACTTATTTCCGTTGAGTGACGACATTCAATTGGGGGCACAAGTAAGTAAACAGATTGAAAGTGACCCTGCTACTTATCCATTGTTAAGAGAGCAAGGAAATGAGGAGATTTATCGCTATGTGCGAGGAATTACTCAAAAAATACTAAATTCTGGACGTGTCAAGCATAAAGATGATTTCGTTTGGCAAGTAAAAATTATAGATGATATCAATACCTTGAATGCTTTTTGTACACCAGGCGGATATATTTATGTATATACGGGGTTGATTAATTATCTGGAAACGGAGGATGAATTGGCTGGTGTTATGGGACACGAAATTGCCCATGCAGACTTACGGCACTCGACCCGTCAAATGACGAAGATTTATGGTGTTCAAACCCTACTATCTGTAGCAACAGGAACGGCTGATCCAAGTATGATGGAACAAATTGCCTTAAGTTTAGTAAATTTGAAATTTAGTCGTAGTCATGAAACAGAATCAGATGATAATTCTGTTCATTACCTTTGCGGAACTAGTTACAATGCAGCAGGAGCAGCTGGCTTTTTTGAAAAAATTCAAAGCGAAGGAGGAAGTAGAACACCAGAGTTTTTGAGTACGCACCCAAGTCCTGCTAACCGAGTTGAAAATATTTATAAGCAAGCACAGAAAAATGGTTGTAGAACCACAGATACCAGTCGAAGCGAGTATACTAAGATGAAACGTCTAATTCGGTAAAATGATTTAAGATTTTTGATGATATAATGTTTTAAAGTGCCTTTACCAAATTACTTGTTCACCCGACGCAGGCGGGTTTTAAGGGTAAGCTACTTAACGATTAGAATATCGCTTTTGTCATTAAAACATCATATCATTACATTATTAAGTATTGGAAAAAACACAGACATTAACAGATAACACACTCATCGACCTCTATAAGCAGACGGAGGAAGAAAAGTATATAGCAGAATTGTACAAGCGATATGCGCACTTGGTGTATGGTTCAGCACTCAATTATTTTAAAGATCGAGCAGAAAGTCAAGATATGGTGGCTCAGATTTTTATAAAGTTATTGAAAATTATTCCTAACCAAAACATCACTTCTTTCAGTACCTTCCTTTTCACAGTTACCCGAAATGAATGCATTTCTAAGCTCCGAAAAATGAAAACGGCAGCCAATGCGTTAGAAAATTTCACAGAATTTGAAAAAAAACAAGATCATTTTGTGGAAAATGCAGCGTCCGTGCGTCTTGATAATGAATCGCCAGATAAGGAGGCTTTGGTAAGAGCGGCGATTTTGGAATTAACACCCGATCAACAACGATGTGTTGCCCTATTTTTCTTTGAAAATAAAAGCTATAAAGAAATTGTAGAATCAACAGATTACACACTAAGTCAGGTTAAAAGCCACCTCCAGAACGGGAAGAGAAATCTACGCAATATTTTAGAAACCAAAATTTAAGGGATATTTACACGATTCCTTTATATCGACAATACTAAAATTGAAACCATGACTAAGTCAAATATTCAATAGAACTATTGTCAAAATAATGCTATTTATGGAGCACTTATTCAATCACACACCATGTCTATCACCCAAAGAAGTTGCCAGTTATCTCAATGGAGAGATGGACGCAGCAGATCGTTCCCGTGTAGAAAACCACTTATTGGATTGTGATTTATGTACTACTGCCGTGGAAGGTTATGCAGAAGTAGATGGTCTAAATCAGGCGGATTTATCATTTTTAGAAACGTATAATAAGACATTAGACGAAAAAATAGAAACAAAACTAGACGAAGCCATTGTACGAACACTTGAACCTCGACCTACTCGCTTTTTATTTAGTCGAATTGCCGCAGCCGTTTTGATTTTGATGATCCCTTTTTCTACATATATGTATTGGAGTAATACTCAATCGGATCGATTGTACGGTCAGTATTTCGCTAGTATGGATGTCAATAATGAGTTTCGTGGATTGGAAGAAATGGCAAGTTTAGATACCGATTTAAAAAATGCGTTAGATAATTATAAACAACGTCAATACGAAGCCTGTATCCCACAATTTGAAGCCTATTTAGAACGAACGCCTGAAAATTCTGAGGCTATTTTATATGCAGGTATTGCGAGTTTAGAAACGGGTTATTACCAAAAAGCAGATGATTTTTTGACGACTGTTCGGATCAACAGCGAACGTTTCTTCCAAGATGCCACTTGGTATTTAGTCCTCACCAAAGTCAAATCTTCTCAAAAAGATGAAGCCGTCGACTTATTGGAAGATTTATTAAAAAAAAATGACGCAGGTTTCTATGCTGAAAAGGCAAGGGCGTTATTGAAGGAGTTGAG
>JAHDFQ010000010.1:40787-51599 GCA_020628085.1 Saprospiraceae bacterium | reverse complement strand
GCGGCAGGCAGGTTCAGCATTTTTATTGATCTCGAAATTTCTGCCCGTTTTTTTAATACCCCTTACTTAAAAGTGTATTCAATTTATTTCTTGACTAAAACGACATCCGACAAAGCATAAATTAGTTGATTAATATCTTCGTCGTTTAAGGCTAATTTCCCTTTGATTGTAACAGCTTCTGCCGTGTATTTAATGGGTTCACTTGCCGTAACTTCCAAAACCGTTTCTGGACCAGCACCGCCACAAAAAAAGCACATATTATATGGGAAAGCAGAAAAAACAAATTCCGTATGACTTTTATAGCCATCAGTTGGGATAATATAACCTTTCAATTCAATCTCTTTGCCATCGAGCTTCTTTACATCTTCGCTAAAAACAGGAACGTCAATTTTAAATCCTAACAATTCGTCGTATTGCTTCCGAAATGTAATTTTACTCAAGGTTTTCCAGTTGTTAACAAATTCCGATTTATTAGATTTTTCTTTTTTAGGTTTGTCTGTCTTAACTTCCTCCTGTGCGACCATTGAAGAAGAAATAAAACAGATACTACATATTAGAAATAAAATCTTTCTCATATTTTTATTAGTTTAAGTATATGTTCTAAAAACGAACATACAACTACCTACGTTTTCAATCAAGATCGAATTAACCAATATTTAACTCCCGATATCGAGGATTTTGATCTCTACTCGTTGATTTCGTTTACGACCAGAAACTGTATTATTGGAAGCAATAGGATCACGTTTTCCATAACCTTTGTATCGAACCCGCTTGTTTTCTACTCCTTGTAACACTAAATATTCTGCCACTGATTTTGCACGAGCCGAAGATAAACGATCACAATATTCTTGTGGCGGAACATTATTCGTGTGTCCACCAATTTCAATGGTAATCGTAGGATTGAGTTCCATGAATCGAACAATTTCATTGAGGGTTGGCATTGAAACATCTGTAATTTGAGTACTATCGGCTGCGAAATACAACTTCTCTAAACGAATGGTTTGCCCTTTCTTTAGATTTCTTGTATTTGTTAAGGCAGAATTTATTTGTTCTGTCATTTCAACGGTTCCAACTGCCGAGCAACCACTATCATCTGTCACCGTTACCGTGTGCTTTCCAATAGTCAAATTACCAGCTCTAGGCTCACGTGAACCATTGTCCCATTCGTACGAGAATCGACCAGCGCCTCCCATTGCTTTTGCGATCGCTTTTCCGTCTCTTTTTCGTGGATTAGAAACAGGTTGTTCCATCAATGTAGACACTAAAATTGGATCGGGTGCTTCTACGTAAATGGTCTGTGTCGCCACTTTTCCTACTGCGTCTGTGATGGTTACGGTGTAGTCGCCCGCACTTAAATTAGAAATTTCATTACCTTCTAAACCTGTTTTATTCCATTTATATAAATAAGGTGCTGTTCCACCATCTACACGAACCCGAATACTTGCATTATTATCAGATGCACAGGTAATTTCTTCAGAAACATCAAAATTGACGTTCAAGTCAGATGCTGTTTTATCATCATTATCATTTGCTGCAATAACCGCCCCACCGATTTGAACAGTTGCCACATACTCACAACCTGTTCGATCACTCACGGTTACTTGGTGCAAACCTGGCGAAAGGCGTTTGGCTTTAGCTTTAGTCTCGCCACTATCCCATTTGTATTTAAACCCTGGTACACCGCCACTCACTTTGACCTCTGCTTGTCCATTATTTTTTCCACCCGAAGCATCTGCTGCTGAAGCAATCTCTACTTGCATTCGATTATCTTCAATTTTAGCACCTGCTTTTTTAGTAATGCCTTCGGCATCTTTTACAGTTACTGTAAATAGACCCGATCCAACACCACTAGGATTTTCACCAGACAAATTGCTATTGTTCCAAAAATATTCATACGGTGGTGTACCTCCAAAAACTTTAACCAACAAAGCAGCATCATCTGTATTTCCTGTACAACTTAATTCCTTTTCAACCAAACAAGAAATGGTCATCGTTGCTTCTCGTTCAATCAAAAACAGACCATCATCTGTTCCTACCCAAAGCGCATCATCTTGGTCTACTTGAATACAATTGATATTTGTTCCAGTAAAACCATTAGAAGCATCGTACACCTCAACTTTGTCATTTAGTACATCAAACCGAGTTATAATATCCGAAGCTACCCATAATTTTCCTTGACTATCGTAGGCAATTTCTCGAATAGAACCTTTAGATAAACGTTCATCCATGTCATCTAGCATCCACCGATTTCGATCATCTATTTTCCAAAGAAAATCTTCACCCATTAACCAAACATTCGTTTTATCGGGCACGATAGAATAAATCTTGCTTTCTTTTTCATATAATTTCCATTTATCACCTTCTCCCATCATTACACCTGCATCCGACCCTATCCAAGTACGCCCATAGCGATCCACGAAAACAGCATTGATTTTATCGGATTGTAATTTGGAATTGGAAGCATCGTAGTGTTTTAGTAAGCGGAAATCATTGCTAGAAGTTTTGTAGCAGTATACCCCCGCATTAGTTGTCCCTATCCAGAGTTGTTTTTTCTTTGAGTCATAAAAACTCGTGCTGATTTGATTTTCACCTGCTTCATTCTTTTCAAAACTCTGTAAGGCATTCATTTTTTGAAGGCCAGTATTGTTTGCAGCCAATTCAATTTTAGCATTACCATTATTTTGGCGCAGTAACGACCAGTTACCTTTTAAGTCTTTTTGGCCTGCATTATCAGCTGAATAAATTTCAAATAATCCATCGGAAGAAGCGACCCATTTGGTGTTGGTTTCGTCCACAAAAATGTTTTGAACCGCTGTGTTTTTATTTAACGCACTACAATACAGTACGCGCATCGCTTCTGCCGTTTCAGTAACATCGGTTGATTCTTGAGCAAAAATTCCGTTAATTATTAGAAATATAGAAAAGAAAAGAAATCCTATTTTATTCATGGTATATGTAGTGTATTTGATTCAATTAGCTTGTAAATTATCCTTTACCGACTGACTAAAGCCGTTTTATTTTGATTCGACTTCCTGGCTTGACAGATCGTTTCCGATTCCCTAGGTCATTTAATGTCAGAATATCTTCCAAAGTCACACCTGGAAATTTTGCGGCAATTTGGACTAACGACTCTCCCCGTACAACTCTGTAGAACACATAATGCTCTTCTGAAAGCGATTTTAGTGTTCGAGTAGGTTTTTCTGATAAAACGTCCACATTTATCTTAGACAAAGGAATAGAAGCAATTGAATTGGTTGAATATTTCTTGCGCTTTGGCACTGTCGTCACCTTTAACGCTGAGGGTTCACGAGTTGTTATGGCAGGAGCTAAAAATTCTGATTTATACTGAGAACTTACGAACGGTTGATACATTACTAATTCTTGTCCAGGATAAAGCACATCCGTTTTTAGATTGTTCCAAGCCATGATGCTGTATGCGTTACATCGAAATAGATTAGCTAAACTTTGCAAATTATCTGTTGGTAAAACTTTGTATTTGGTCTTAAAAAAGTGATCGTTTGGATCTTTATATACATTGATACTTTCTGAAGAATATACCATGCCATTTCGACTATCTGGATATTTCAAAAACTGAATAAAACTACCCATCACACGTTCTGGTAAGATCACATAATTTCCACGTTGAGAGGCAGGGATGATGCCTTTTTTATAGGACGGATTCAAATCTCGAACGGTATATTTAGATAAGCCCGTTACGTTGGCAATATCTTCAAAAGTAACTCGATTATATACAGTCACCATATCCGTTATTTGCATATCCAAATCAGGATAATTCCCTTCGATTCCGTGTTCGTGGTAGTAATGAACCAAATAAGCCGCTGCAAAAAAAGCAGGAATATAGTTACGGGTTTCTCTTGGAAGATATTTTGCAACTCGTGAAAACCGCTTGCTTCTTGCTCGTTTAATTGCACGGTTGACCGTTCCTGGGCCGCTGTTATATGCTGCCAAAGCAAGCGACCAATCGCCGTAACGATCATGCAGTTTTCTTAGGTAGGTCAACGCTGCTTTAGTGGAACGATGTGGATCGCTCCGTTCATCTACCGTGCTATTGATTTGTAGACCATATTCACGTCCTGTTGGTGCCATGAATTGCCAAAGCCCTGTAGCTTTTGAGCGAGATTTTGCGTGCGGATCTAAGGCAGATTCCAAAACAGACACACATTTTAATTCACTTGGCAAACCAAAATCTTTTAAGTATTTCTCAAAAATCGGAAAATACATCACCGTGCGTCCAATGATCGAACGAGCTTTTTGACGACCTGTAACCATGTATGTTTTTACATAACTTTTTACTACCGAACTATATTCAGGTGTAATACACAAATCCATACTTTTTAGACGGGTTTGAATATCTTCTTCCGTGTAGGTTGGGATAGGGTCATAAATATTTTGATCGTAGTATTGAAAAGACTGTTGAGCCGAAGTTGAAACAGTCATCAAAATTAATAGAGTATAGAAAACGGTTAAAATAATTTCTTTAAAATTTCGGGATTGATTATGAGTCATCATCGACTTTCTTTTTTTTATATCCTAGTATTGGAATGAAACATTTTTTTCTTTGGTATCTACAAAGACCTTCAATATATAAAATGGATGCAAATATACATCTTTTTAATGCAAGCAACCGCCATAAGTAACGATAAAACCGACTCGATCATTGAGTTTTTAACAATAAAATTTCATTGCAAGTAAAGCGCTTCATAAATTGATACATTAATTTGATTTGACATGTAGAACACGTTAAAAATAAATTAAACTCACATTTGATTTACTTTTCATACAATATGATTTTAAAAATATAGTTAAAAATAGTATCATTACAAAAGACTTCTTTTTTAACATACAAACCCGTTAATATTCGAGGACATTTTACGAGGCTATTTATTGACTATTTCAAACGCTAAACAATCGTTTTACACCCGTGTAAATGCTTGTTTTTCTAAAACCTCGGATTATGAAGAAGCTACTAAAAGTTTTTGGGTTACTTTCTCTATTCACTTTTCTATTTTTTTCTAATGGATTTTCACAATGCCTAGATGGTACTTGTTGGGATGGTAACGGCACGTATTTATATCCAAGTGGTGCAAAATATGTGGGTATGTTTCGTGATGGAAAAATCAACGGAAAAGGAACGCTTTATTTCAGTAACGGCAATAAATATATAGGCAATTGGAAACAGTTTTATCGAGAAGGTGAAGGTGAATTGTTTTATACAGACGGTGGATACTACAAAGGGCAATTTAAAAAAAGTAAATTTAATGGACAAGGATACTACAAATATCCAAATGGTGATACCTATAAAGGCAACTGGAAAAATAATCTATCTGAAGGACAAGGAACCTATACTTACAAGGGTGGAAATCGGTATGAAGGTAATTTCAAAAGTGGCAAGTTTGAAGGAAAAGGCATCATGTTTTATGCTGATGGAACACGCTATGAAGGAGATTGGGTTCGGAATAAAAAAGAGGGTAACGGCAAGTTTATCAATACTTCTGGAAAAGTAAAAGAAGGAATCTGGGCACAAGGAAAACTAGTATCTTCTCCTAATCGTCAGATTGTAAATTCAACTCCTTCAAAGCAGAAACCTTCTGGTTTGACGAACTGCAATTCCAACTTTTGTAAGAATGGAAAAGGTGAATATACGTATCGAGATGGTTCTCGTTATGTAGGTACTTTTTTAAATGGAACACCTGAAGGTGAAGGTACTTGTTTTTATAAAAATGGTGATAAATATGTTGGTGGATGGAAAAATCACGCGCCTCATGGCGAAGGATTTATGTATTATAGCTACGGCAAAATTATTGGAGCAGTTTGGGAAAAAGGAACGATTAAAACCGTTTTACACAATAACAAAGCCCGTCAAGTAATTGACGAATATGTAGAGAAAGACGTCAATTCAGAAGTCAAAATATGGGCGGTCATCGTTGGGGTGGCACAGTATAAACACCTGCAAGTTCTAAAATATACAGATGATGATGCCTATCGTTACTATGCCTTTTTGAAAAGTCCAGAAGGTGGCGCACTGCCCGACGAACAGATTAGAGTATTGATAGACGAAGATGCCACACGTGAAAATATCCTACGTGGGATGAAGCAAGTATTCTATCAAGCTGACGAGAATGATGTGGTGTTGTTTTACTTTTCTGGTCACGGTTATGATGGATCATTTGTTCCAGTAGATTTTGATGGATACAATAATTTATTGCGCCACACTGAGGTCAAAAATATTCTCGAAAAGAGTGCGGCGCGCCATAAAATTTGTTTTGCAGATGCTTGCCATTCGGGGAGTGCAGGCAACAATACTCTGGCTGCTCGTTCAGCTAATTACTACGAACCTATCAATCGTTACTATAAGGCATTTGAACAATCTAAAGGTGGTTTAGCCTTGTTGTTATCTTCAAAAGGAGAAGAGTTTTCACTCGAAGATGGTGGCTTACGACAAGGTATTTATAGTCATTATTTGATGCGAGGATTAAAAGGTGCAGCTGATACCAATAAAGATAAAGTGGTGACGATCGCCGAAATACACCGATATGTGTACAAAAATGTTCGCAAATATACTGCCAATGCCCAAACACCGATGTTGACGGGGCATTTTGATCAACAAATGCCAGTGGCGGTGCTGCGTTAATATAAATTATCAAAGATGACATTATAAAAAAGTCCATTGTTTATGACAGTGGACTTTTTTTATTTTTATTTTGAATCAAGTTGGTATAAACATTATATCAAAAAATTATTTATATTGCTTATGTACTTTTGAGTTCATCAAATTTCGATAAAAAAATGATAAAATGGTCATCAAAACATAGTTATCTAACGTTCGTTTAATAGCAGATGATCGTTTTGTCAATAAGTAGTACATGAATTTTAAGAAATACGCGTTTCCTTTTTTTGCCTTCCTATTTTTGGCAATAGGAGCCATATCCGAGTACACTTCTTTTCTATCTCCCGAGATAGACCAACATCGTGATGTTTTAGAGGCTGATTTACATCAAAAGGAATCAGAGATTTATCAAGTTGCAGAACGCAAAGACCAGTTACTACGCATTTTTCAGTATAAAAACGAACTCCAACGCTCTATTAAACCTACTGACCTTGAATGGTTAGAAGAGCTGTCCCAAAAGTCCTACACTTTTCATATTTACCAAAATGATAGTTTAATCTTTTGGTCGAATAGTAGAGCCTACCTAGATACGCTCCAACGTAAGCGTTTTCAACAAGCCTCACAATTTGTACAGTTACGTGAAGGATACTATGAAATCATTCGTTACCCACTTGAACTTGATCGTGTCAACTATTATGAATTAATTGGTTTAATTCCATTTAAATATGAATATAATTTAGATAGTCCATATTTGATAGATCATTTTCCTGCCGATCACAACATTCCTAAAAGTATTCAAATTAACAATGAATTGGCTACCGCCCCTTTGAATATCAAAACGATAAAAGGGGAACAACTGTGTCAGATTTCTAGCAGCACATTTACTAGAGACAAACGATCTAGTTATTGGTTGTTTTTTATTTACTTATCAGGGCTTTTCTTTTTATCCATCACCGTTCACCGTTTTGCTTTAAAACTTGCAAAGGAACGTTCTATTTTACTTGGAACGAGTTTTATTTTGTTGTTCATTACAGTGATAGCCACTTTAGGGCATTGGACGAATTTTACCCATAAATTTTCAGCTTTAAAAGTTTTTCAAGAAACTCCAGAAACCTTTCTTTTAGGAAATTCACTTGGTGATTTTCTGATGACGCTCTTACTTATCCTGTGGTTTGTCATTTTTATTAATGGACAAGTCAAATATATTGTTTACAAAGACTCCTCCTTAACGCAGCGTTCATTTGTTGCTTTCTTCTGTTCGTTTGCCATTGTTTTTGTGATTGCCAGTGTAGCATCTATGCTTAAAGGGTTGATTTTTTACTCCAATGTGAGCTTCAATTTTGATAATATTTTTAGCTTACAAAGCAACAGCCTTTTCGCTATTGTAGGAGTAGTAGTCTTATTGATTAGTTTATTCATTATCAGCCATATGATGATGACGCTGACGCATAAATGTAAACTTAGTGCAAAGAATAGATTTACGTCTTATTTCATCGCCATTTTATGTGTTATTCCTTTTTACTATTTGTATGATTTAAATATCTACATGATTGCTATTCTGGCTTTCCTAACTATTTTCTTAGTTGGGTTAGATATTTTTGTAGGTAATAAAAACGAAAAGAATCTAACCTCCATCGTTATTTGGATGGTACTTTTGGCTGGGTTTGCTTCTGTATTATTGTTTACTTACAATTTTCAAAAAGAAGCCATTGACCGCCAGAAATTTGTGACGGCACTTGCGAATCCTGCAGATACTATTGCCGAAGAAAAGATTATTGAATTTGAAGAAAATCTGCTCAATAATGTGCAAATCAAAGACCTTTTAATCAATGGTTATTCACAAGAAGATGCTCGAAATTTCTTTGAAACCGTCGATCAATATTATTATAGTAGTAACTATTTGTACAGCAATTATAAGTACACGCCTTACTTCGTTAATGCCAATTTAGAAAGTTTTGGAGAAGAAGAACAGTATAATCTTTCTTTAGATTTACAGGTGGCTACCGAAAGGAAAAAAAGTAAAAATAACAATAGGCTCTATCTAACAAATTATGCAACACAAGACGATGTTTATTTCTTGAAAATTCCGTTTTATCCGAATGGAAACATAGAGGAAGATCAATATTGGTGGATTTTAGAATTTGCACACAATCAACGTAAAGAGTCTCAAATAGATAAAGAACTCTTGGACGAGAAGTCCTACAAAAACTTAGAAGGTTTAGAGAAATATGAATACGCTATTTATAAGAAAGGGCAGCTCACCAACGCCACTTCTAATTTATTTGCTAAAAAAATTGATTACGATCAACTAAATGTTGCCGCAGAAAAAATAGCTTATGATGCTATTGCTGCCAATGTTTTAACGACCACCTACAAAGATGGAGATAAGGCGGTGTTTTTGGAAAAACCTGCCAGTAATAAGTTTAAAACCATCTCTATCTTTTCGTTCATCTTTGCGCTACTCATCTTCTCTATAATTTTCATGAGTTTGGTTAATTTATCTATTGGATTTTTTCCAGAACCGTTGGTTTTATCTAGTAATCACCAACCAACACTTAAAGGAAAAATTCAAATTTGGATTATTTTACTGATTGTAATTTCTTTCGTTCTTATAGGAGTATTAACTGTCGTTTATTTTAGTAATTCTAATGAAAACTATCATGAAGAACGGCTTGCTCGAAAGACGGAATCGGTCATCAAAGCCATTGATAGGGAATTAAATAATGTAATCATTCGATTGTCTGAAGATATAAAAATGCCCAAGGAAAATGTGTTGAAAAAACTAGATTTGAAAGCTATCGCTAATATTCACAGGATGGATATTAATATTTTTAATAATGCTGGAACTTTGGTTCACTCTTCTGATAAAGATATTTTTGAAAAACGGATTTTATCTCCCAAAATGAATCCGATTGTATATGATCAACTGGCTCCTTTTGAATCTAATCGACACATCCAAGTGCAAGAACAAATTGGATCATTGGACTACAAAACATCGTATTTACCACTGCGAGCAATACTACAAGGACGGGAACAAACGCTCGGTTATTTGGGTTTACCTTATTACTCCAAAGCAAGTAGTTTGCGTGAAGATGTAACTGTTTTTATGGGAACTTTACTCAATGTATATATTTTCTTATTGATTATTGCAAGTGTGATTGCCGCCGCCGTTGCCAAGCAAGTAACCAAACCTATCGAGAAAATTGGGGATAAGCTAAAAGAATTTAAACTAGGTGGTAGAAACCAACCCATTGAGTGGCATAGTAATGATGAGATTGGTGTTTTGATAGAAGCGTATAACCGAATGGCACTCAAAATACAAGAAGGGGCAGACACGTTGGCGCAAAACGAACGAGAAGGTGCTTGGCGTGAAATGGCTAAACAAGTAGCGCATGAAATCAAGAATCCGCTGACCCCCATGAAATTGAGTATTCAATATTTAAAACACGCCTATCGTTCTGATCCCGATAATGCTAAAAATATGTTGGAGCGTGTGAGTAATACCTTGATTGAGCAGATTGATAATTTATCGCAGATTGCATCTGAATTTGGCAATTTTGCCAAAATGCCTCGTGCAGAGAATCAACGTATTCTACTCAACCGCTTGGTGGAATCGGTTTATGATTTGTTTAAAGAACATCGAGAAGTACATTCTGTTTTAGAATTACCCGATGAGTTATACTATGTATATGCTGATAAGAATCACTTAATTCGAGTATTCAACAACATCATTAAAAATGCTATTCAAGCAATTCCAGATGGTCGTCAAGGTGAAATTTTGGTGCGGATGTACACCGAAATGAACAAAATCATGGTTGAAATAAAGGATAACGGATCGGGTATTTCAGATGAAATGAAAGAAAAGGTCTTTGTGCCCAATTTCACGACTAAAAACTCTGGAACGGGGCTTGGTTTGGCTATTTCCAAAAATATTATTGAATCCGTCAACGGACAAATTTACTTTGAAACAGAACTCGGTAAGGGAACGTCCTTCTTTATTAAATTACCGATTATTGAAGTAAAGGATTCGGATGAGATTGATATATAGTGATTCATAAAATACTGCTAAAAATGCTGTCAGATACAGCGCATCTTATAAATCGAAGGTCAACCTTCGCTTAGCATTAAAATTAGATAACTATGATGAATAAATCCATTTTAAAAATATTAGCTGTAGCTTTGAG
>JAHDFQ010000010.1:4170-40687 GCA_020628085.1 Saprospiraceae bacterium | reverse complement strand
TCTGTTTGTCATTAAGAGCTAAATCAAAAATTGCAGACTACTCTATCGCGGCTTCGAGTTTTCGGAGATGAGGAAAGTCTGGACAACGTAGAGCACCACACCATCTAACGGATGGGCTTCGAGCAATCGAGGACAGCAAGTGTCGCAGAAAATAACCACCTTGATTTGTCAGGGAAAGGGTGAAAACGTGCGGTAAGAGCGCACGGCGTTTCGATGCAAATCGAAAGGCGGATAAACCTTGTGGGTTGAAATGTCACGTACATCGGTGTTGGGGCGATTCATTTCGTCGCAAAAGGGTTGCTCGCCCGAGCCGAGGGGTAGGCAGATAGACGCTAATCGTGAGGTTAGTGCTAGATAAATGATAGAGCATTCCGATTCGTCGGGAGGACAAAATCCAGCTTATAGGTCTGCAATTTTTGATTTTAAAAACAGCAAAGCCACTAAACTTCGATGAAGATTTAGTGGCTTTTGTATACAAATATACTGTATGTTCTTATTTCTGAACAGTAATTCGTTTGGTTAGAATACCGTCGTTCGTTTGTATTTTAATCGTGTATAAACCCGACGCGTAGGCTGATAAATCAATAGGTAGATTAGTAGATGTAATAGCCATTTGTTGTATCAAACGTCCATTGGTATCCAGTACATACACGACACCTGGGGTTGCTTCAATCAACTGAATTGTTGTCAATCCAGATGTTGGATTAGGGGCAATGGTCGCAAAAGAATTAGGTAGTATGTTTTCTGTAGAACTGAATTCATCTGGCTCAATAACATTTAGCTCATTTGCCGTTCGGTTGGTGTACCAAATATTTCCTTCTGGACCAATTTTAATACCTGTGATTCCAGCTTGGCCTGTTGCGATACGTCCCATTTCTTCAAAATCATTATTCATATCATAAATAATAATATCCCCAGTAGCATAATCACTCACCAACAAACGATTTTCTAATACTTCGATTCCACAAGGCTGATCTAAGCCCGTTGTAATGATTTCCTCCCATTCAACATTGTGCATTTCTGAATGCTCTGCTAATGGTTCATTAATTTCGTTTAATTGCTGCATTACTGAACCAGATTCTATATTCAATCTTAATACACGCTTATTACCAATATCAGCAATATACAACCAACCTGTTGTTTTATCTAAGATCAAATGACTTGGAATATCGCCTGCTCTTTCTAATTCTATTTCAGTATAACGACGCACTCTACCATCAGAGTGGTCGGCTGCACCAGGACCATGATCTTCTACAAAATCGTATCGAACGGGATGACCATTGTATCCATCAAATATCCAATATACGTTGTCTACTTCATGTGCAATTCCCATCGAGTAGGGACTACCGTGTAGCATATCCATGTGGCTACCGTTTCCACCAGAAGGGCGTGCATAAATATCTGGGTCACTTGTCCAAAGTGTAGGACCTGTAAATGTTCCACCGCTATGATTGGCGTCTAATACACCAGGAGATGTTCCAAAAAAACCATTTTCTGCAAACGCAATTCCAGTCGGTAGAGACATAAAATGCCAAGCATTTCCATCTACTCTTGTCAATGTTTCTTGATCTTCTTTACCAGCATTATAAAGTGTCACCGTACTTCCACCGATGTCCTCGTTTCGTTCATTGATGACCCATAACTCGTTCTTACCCAGAATTGGAAAGAAATCTAAATCGGTAGGTTTATCCAAATCGTCTGAACTTGATGCCACTGGACGAATAATCGGTGTTCCTTCTAAAAACAAATCTACTCGATTAGGAATGACTACTTTTTCAAAAACATCCACGCTCACACTTAATGAGTTATCATCCATATTCATTTCTTCTTCACCGTTGAGATTAGAAATGGTAATGTCTATTTCGTAAGTTCCTGCCGTATTGGGAACCCATATTTCAGGATGTGTAAACTCATAACTATTTAAAGAGCCAATGCTTACATCATCAAATGTTGCCACAACAGCGTCTCCTCCATTTACAGTGTAAGAGACATCAAAGGAATTGATTGTATTTAAACCTTTGTTGACTAATGTTCCAATAATTGGAAATTCGTCAGTCGTTTCACCGAATGCTTTGACATCAACAGTATTTAATTCTACATCCAATGCCATTGGCACTCGAATGGTCACATCATCTACTGCTATTCCGTATAACCAACCGCCGTTATCATCATAATGAAAGGCGATCAAAACGTCATCCATTCCAGCATAATCACTCAAACCAACACCTACACTTTGCCAGCCCATTGCGCCATTTAGTTCTTCGACAATCGTCCAATTAGAACCATTATCCGTAGAAACTTTTATGTAGGCATCTTCCTGCGCACCTTGATATGCTTGTTCACCATAATACAATTGAAATTCAATAATTGGTTCTTCAACATCCGTAAAATCCATAGGAGGTAAGATCAGAAAATCTTGAGATTTATCACAATTACAGCCATCGTCGTTGCTGGCTACAATTCTAGAGCCATTGTCTTCAATGGGCCATGAAGTACTTTGTAAGCTATTAGCCGTTCCCGATATCCATCCACCATCAGTAGCATTGGTTTCTACTGACCATCCATCTGGTATCTCATTACCTTCAAAATTTTCTTGAAAAAGAATTTGAGCGTGTAGTGTTGCTCCGCCAATAAGGCACATTAATAAGAGTAAAAAGTTCTTCATTGCGTAAAGTCTAAATTTAATATAAGTTTTTAGTAATTGCTCAAAAATAAATATAGACTCTAATTCCTTTAATCTAGATCTAATAAATTCATTTTTAAAGAATTATTACTCCTGCTTACAACAGGTCAGTTTGCTAATTAAAAGAAACTAAATTTATTTTTTCGCATGATTTAGAATTTTCCCTATCGACAAATATAGACTTATAACAACGTTTAAACGTATTTTATTAGGTGATTAAATGACAATTGAAGGTCATTTTCATTAGAAAAATAGGAATAATCTATATTAGATTTTTTTAAGAATAGCTTTTTGTACAATTTTTAGAGGATAGGTTTTGACTTCAGGGATTTCTTCACCTTCGATTTCTTCCTTTCCTGTAGAGCTAACAGGCGTGGTGCTACCTGAAATAATTGTCCAAGTGATCGTATTTTCGTCTACTTTTTCGTTGATGGTTATAAGCATATTTCCCATCACTTCAAAACGTTGAATGAGTTGATTGTCGAGTAAATAAGCTTCCATTTGAATAGAATTTTGTTCATCAATGGCATATAATCCGTTATCTGCATCTATTGTGACCAATTCATACGCTCTTTTTCCAGCATCTTTATCCTCACCATAGATAATCCAAAAAGTATGATTATCAGAAGTATCAATGGGTTGAATGTGCAATTCCATTGGTATGGTCTGCTTCACACCGCTCTTATCATAGATAGATAATTCTCCTGCCCAGATTCCTTCCCATGATTGTGGGAAAGACAAGTTATCCACATTTTCCTGTTGGGAACTTGCGGTAAATGTTAGTAAGCTGCAAAAAAGAAATGTAAATAACGATTTTATTATGTTATACTTCTTCATCAAATATGTCCTTTTAATTATTCTAAAGATAAAAATAAAAACGGAGTAGCGAAACAATTATTCGCTACTCCGTTCTTTATTTCATAACCTATCAAAGATACCTAAAACAAGCCTTCAATAACGTTTTCTTCTGTAATACCTTCTGCTTCTGCCTTATAGTTACGCACAATACGGTGACGTAATACATATTTAGCAATCGCTCGAACATCTTCAATATCTGGAGAATACTTTCCATTAATAGCAGCGTGACATTTTGCTCCTAATACCAAATATTGAGAAGCACGAGGGCCTGCACCCCAAGAGATATAATTGTTTACAGTATCTGTGGCACGAGCCGTATTCGGACGGGTTTTCGTTGCTAAACCAACCGCATATTCTAGTACATTATCTGCTATTGGAATTTTACGAATCAAATTTTGGTAGAACAAAATTTGCTCACCAGAAACGATATTTTTCAGATCATATTTTTGATTAGTCGTCGTACCCTTAACAACGGAAATTTCTTCTTCGTAAGTTGGATAGTCTAACGGAATATTGAACATAAAACGGTCTAACTGTGCTTCTGGAAGCGGATATGTTCCTTCTTGTTCAATCGGGTTTTGAGTTGCCAAAACAAAAAATGGTGCTGGTAATACATGCCGCACACCGCTTACTGTTACACTGCGTTCTTGCATCGCTTCTAGCAAAGCAGCCTGTGTTTTAGGTGGAGTACGGTTGATCTCATCCGCTAAGACGATATTTGAAAACAACGGGCCTTTGTTGAATTTGAACTTGCGATCATCGCCTAAAATTTCAGATCCCGTAATATCTGATGGCATTAAATCTGGTGTAAACTGAATGCGTTTGAACTCTAAATCTAATACTTGAGAAATAGTACTGACTAATAAGGTTTTTGCCAAACCAGGAACACCGACTAAGAGACTGTGTCCGTTACTAAACATAGAAATAATAACCGTTTTGACGACCTCGTTTTGTCCAACAATTACTTTAGAAATTTCACTAGATAGGTCACGGTACGATTGTGCTAAAGCATCAACTGCCTCTACGTCTGATTTATAATTTGCCATATTGCGTTTATGAGAGTTTTATGATTTATGTGTTTCATTGCCAAACTGATTCAAAAATCACGCCTAGCCTAATACATTTTTAATTAGAATAAGAATAGATATACAAATAGGGTAACGACTTTAAAGTATGCTTTGTTGCAGAACAAAGAACTTACAAATATTCCTTTGCCCAACCTCGTTCTCTATGCCACAAAGAAACCTGAACACCATATTTATTTTTAATGTGTTGCGCCATTTGATCTGCCGAATAAACCGATCGATGTTGACCTCCCGTACAGCCAAAATTTATCATTAGGTTTTGGAAATCACGTTCAATATAGTTTTCTACAGAATTGTCTACAATCCGAAAAATATGTTGAATGAAGGCATCTATATTACTTCTCTGTTTTAGAAATGTAATGACAGATTCGTCACGTCCTGTTAGCTGCTTATAGGGTTCGTATCGTCCAGGGTTATGAACAGCTCGACAATCAAACACAAATCCACCTCCGTTGGTTGACTCATCTTTTGGAATACCTTTTTTATATGAAAAACTGGTAATAGATACTTTTAATGGGCTGTTTTTTCCTTTTGAAATATCATATTTTTGAAATCGAGGTGCCTCAACCAAAGCATGTAAAACTCGACGGAGTTCTGGTATTGCTACAGGTATTTCAGTATTTTCAAGCAACCATTTAACATTAGAAAGCGCAAACGGAATACTTTTTATAAAATGCTCTTTTCGTTCATACAAACCTCGATAACCGTACGTTCCCAAAACTTGAATGGATCGAATTAATACATATCCGTAGTAATATTCCGTAAATTGAGTTCGATCAATCGGCGTTAATTTTTCGGCTACATTCAAATAATATTCTAATAATTCATTTCTAAGTTGATGGCTGAGATTAGCTTTTGCTTGATATAATAACGAAGCCAAATCGTATTGCATGGCGCCTTTTCGTCCACCTTGATAATCTATAAAAAACGGCTCACCGTCTCGAATCATGATATTTCGACTTTGAAAATCCCGAAACATAAAATGCGAACAATCCGCTTCTAATAGATAATCAGCAAAGCTGTGAAAATCATCTTCCAAGGCCTGTTCATCGAAAGTAACATTGGCGAGTTTCACAAAATAGTACTTAAACGTGTTCATATCCCAAAGCATAGATTGTTTGTCGAAAGCCGCTCTTGGATAACATAAATTATAGTCCAGTCCTTCTCCTCCTTTTATTTGAATATGCGCCAGTTGCTCTACAGATTTTTTATATAAACCTAATAATTCTTCTGAGAACTCCTGTTGGTGTTGAGGTAGTAAATCATACAAAGCTGTTGCTCCCAAATCCTCTTGCAAATAAATATGCTGATCTAAGTTCTCGGTATAAATCGTTGGAACAGGTAAGCTTTTTGATTTGAAATGTTTTGAAAAATGTATAAATGCACGATTTTCTTTTGTATCAGGATTATAAGCAGCAATTGCTGTTTTAGTTTCGCCAAAAATTCTATAATATAAACGATTTGATCCAGAAGGAGGAATAGATTCTATAGATTTGACACGTTCTTTTGACCATGCTTCAAATAGTTGTTGGAGTTGTTGATCTCGTTCTGTCATGTTTCTTTTTTTATCAAAGTTATTATTTGGTTGGTATAATGAGTGTATCAACAAAGTATTTTTTCATAAACTGGTTTGATATTGGCACTATCTCGATATAACGCTCGTTTAGTAGTAGAACGTTTACTATTTTTGTCATA
This sequence comes from Saprospiraceae bacterium, assembly GCA_020628085.1. GTDB lineage: Bacteria > Bacteroidota > Bacteroidia > Chitinophagales > Saprospiraceae > JAHDES01. The sequence goes on along the minus strand of JAHDFQ010000010.1, from coordinate 34,366 downwards.
GGATTATGTTAGTGATCCTATGCCCTTCAATTAGACTTGAAAAAAATAAGATGACTTATATTAAATACCTTTTACTGTTTTGCTTCGCTTTTTGTGCGGTATCCTTATCAGCGCAATCGATCAGTGACTTGGAATCTCGTCTTAAAAAAGCGACCAAGTATCGAGATAAAATGCTTATCAAATATGATTTGGCAAGGGCATATCTTAAAACAGATGCAGATAAGGCAGCGCGTTATGCGCAAGATGCTGCTGACATTGCCTATAAGATGCGAAATAAAGATATGCAATGTAAAATTTATTATTTGGACGGTGAAATTCATTTAAAAAGACGAGATAATAATAAAGCGGAAGCCCGTTTTAAATCTGCTTTATCTATCGCAAAAGAAGCCGACAATAAGGCTATTGTTTTAGGAAGTGCCGATCAATTGGCAAAATTAGCATACAAAGATCGAGATTATAAAAAAGCATACAGTTACGCCAAAGAAAGTTTGAGTGTAGTCAAGAAAAATGGGTTGTCTGTTGCTGAAAGTTCTCGAACGAGCGGATCGAGCAGAAACGACAAAGAGTTGGTTCGGTTAGAAAATGAAAATGTAAAATTAACCAATGAAAAATCGCAATTGGTTCAAGAAAATCGTCGATTAAAAGAAAAATTAGGTGAACCCGTTGATATAGGCTTGACCAAAAAAGCATTGGATAAAAAAGAAGCAGAGTTTGAGGCAGAGCGTCGAAAAGCAGAAGAAGAAATTCGAGCGAGAGAAGAAAAACTAGCAGAGATTTCGGAAGCTAGACAAAAAGCAGAGGAACGAACCCAACGCTATATCAAACGATACAAAGATTTATCTGCCGATGAACAAGAACAAGCCTATGAGTTTGAGTTGAAAGAAAAAGCTTTATTAGAAGAAAAATTGGAAGCAGAGCAAAATAATAAACGTCTCGGATTAATTGGAATTGGTGCAAGTTCACTGATGTTATTGGCTTTATTAGGTTTGTTTTCTAATCGTCGTTCTAGACGAAAATTACAGGAAAAGAACAAACAAATTGAAACGGAACGAGAACGATCAGATGAATTATTGTTGAATATTTTACCTGAACCTATTGCTAAAGAATTGAAAGAAAATGGTAAGGCCAAGGCTCAAAAATTTGACAGTGCTTCCGTCTTATTTACCGATTTTAAAAACTTTTCTAATATTTCTGAAAAGCTGTCTCCTGAAGCTCTAGTGGCAGAACTGGATCACTGTTTTAAAGCATTTGATTATATCATTTCTCAATACGATGATATTGAAAAAATTAAAACCATTGGTGATGCCTACATGTGCGCAAGTGGGTTGACTGATCGAAAAGTCGTACCTACCAATATTGTAAAAGCAGCCATGGAAATGCAGGATTTCTTAGAAGATTATAAACAAGATCGAAAGAAAAAAGGCTTACCGTTTTTCGAGGCTCGAATTGGTGTTCATACAGGACCCGTCGTTGCAGGAGTCGTAGGATTTAATAAGTTTGCCTATGATATTTGGGGCGATACGGTTAATACGGCTGCTCGAATGGAATCCAATTGTGAACCAGGAAAAGTCAATATTTCAGAATCGACCTATAATCAAGTGCGTTATAAATTTACGTGTAATTATCGTGGAAAAATTGCCGCTAAAAATAAGGGAATGATTGATATGTATTACGTGGAGCAGGCGTTGTAAGTGAGGAAATGCGTGTTCGTGTGTTTGTGTATTCATGTGTTCATGTGGCTAGATTTAAACTTATTAATCATTAAAACGCTTCTTCATTAACTTGTTAAATCATTCAGCAATTAAATCACTAGCATAAACAAATGAATACCGATTTCTTAAAAACCATACTTTTTTCTATTAATGACCATGATGTTTTGTTGTGGCAGGTGCTTGGTTTTGGAGTCGCTTTCATTGTGTTGGCTATGGCATTTTGGCTGACCAATCAACGGATTTTACCTTATTTTCTGAAAAAAGAGAAACTAGAACCTAAAGAAAAGAAGCGATTGGGGCGTATTATTTCGCTTATTTTTCTCCTGCTTTTTATCATCAGTACCTTGCTTATATTTAAAATTGATGTACGATTATTTGTAGATGAACCGTACACCTTTAAAGTTTCTAAGATATTTATTGCTTTACTGATTATCCAGTTTGCCCGACTTTCCGATTGGGTGGTTTCTAAATTGATGGTACAAAACTATTACGCTAGAGATAAGCACCAAGAAAAAACAGAGCGTTCCAGTATTGAAAAAGACAGTATGAAAAGCGAGGGAAAAGCCACTCGTACTATTCAATATGTCGTCTATATTCTCTCGGCGATTTTTATCATTCGATTTTTTCATTTAGAAAATACGAATTTCGATTTACCTACACCCGATCAAAACATTAACCTTAGTGCTTCCAATATTCTAACGGCCATCTTAATTATTTTCTTAGCTCGGTTGTTTGCCTGGGGACTTATTCAACTGATTTTATATCGGTATTATAAGCGAGGAAATGTCAATATTGGCTCTCAATATGCCATCAATCAGCTACTAAAATATATCATTTATATTCTGGGGTTTTTATTGGCATTCGATCAATTAGGCATACAAATGACCTTGGTTTGGGGTGGTGCAGCGGCGCTGTTGGTTGGTGTTGGACTGGGTTTACAACAGACGTTCAATGACTTGATTTCGGGTATAATTTTATTGTTTGAACGGACAGTCGAAGTGGAAGATGTGGTTGATATTGACGGATTGGTTGGAAAGGTCAAAAAAATAGGATTGCGTACCTCTTTAGTAGAAACCATTGATAATATCACGGTCATCGTTCCCAATTCTAAATTGATTGTTGATAATGTGATTAACTGGAGTCATTTTGATACGAAAGCCCGTTTTAATGTAACTGTAGGTGTGGCATATGGTTCCGATACAGCACTGATTAAAAAACTATTGATTCGAGTGGCTAACGAAAATGTTTATGTGATTAACTATCCAAAACCGATTATTCGTTTTGTTGATTTTGGTGATTCTGCGCTGGTTTTTGAACTCCATTTTTGGACTCGTAACCTCATCATTATCGAAGACATTAAAAGTGATCTACGCTTTGAAATTGATCGGGTCTTTAGAGAAGAAAACGTCACCATTCCATTCCCACAGCGTGTGGTTTGGCAAGGGAATGATAGTGAAGGTGGAGCAGATTAATAAAAAAATATTCATCAAAAACACCAGTCTTTACTCATATCGCAACGCCTCAATCGGGTCTAAACGGGCTGCTTTGAGAGCAGGATAAATTCCAGAAATTAAACCTACAAAAAGACAGACAATGATCCCCAAAGTAATCCATGCCCAGGGAATGACAAAGCTACCTCCTAAGAAAATAGACAGGGCAAAACCAATCGATACACCTAAGACGATACCTACCATTCCACCCATTTGACAAATCACAATAGCTTCGGTCAAAAACTGAATTAAGATGTTTTGACGCGTTGCTCCGAGGGCTTTAGTGATTCCGATTTCGCGAGTGCGTTCCGTAACAGAAACGAGCATAATATTCATCAATCCGATAGCTGCACCGAGTAAAGTCATCAAACCGATAGCAATAGTTCCAAGACGTAATTCAAGTGTATTTTCTTTAATAATATCAATGAGTCCGTCACTTCTTCGAATATCAAAATCGTTATCTTCTCCTATTTTTAGGCGTCGGACATTCCGAAACACACCTGTGGCAGCACTCGAAGCGGCATCAATTTGTTCTGGATTATTGACTTGGACACTAATTTTATAATTGGTTTGTGATGAGCCATAATAACGTTTGGCATCCAATAGAGGAATAATCACAATATTATCTTGACTTCGTCCAGCTCCAGCACCTTTGGTTGCCAGCACACCTATGACTTTAAATTTAAGACTACCAACAGATATGGTTGAGTTGATGGCTTTTTCTGATTTTCCGTCAAATATTTTTTTGACAATGTCTTGTCCAATGATCGTTTTTCGTCCACCATTAATGGCTTCACTTGCCGTAAAATTTCGTCCTTTTGCCAACTCAAAACCGTTGACTTTCATATTATTTTCATCCCATCCTTCTACCCGAATATTGGGATTGGTTTTTTCGTCAAGATAGCGAATAGACGCACTTGAAGTGGCCCACATGGACAAGGCAACCGTTGCAGGAAAATCATATTTTTCTTTAAAATTAAATGCTTGATCGAAAGAAATAGGATCACCTACTTGCCGACCTCGACGCCCTTTCACACCATCTTCTCTAGCAGGATAAATATTTAAGGAGTTGGCTCCCATACGAGAAAAATTATCACTCATAGAGTAAATAATACTATCAATAGCCGTCAAAATACCTACCAACGCCATGATCCCAAAAGCGATAATCAACAAGGTCAGCACTGAACGCAGTAAGTTAGAGCGGACATTTTGAATAGCAATACGTATGTTTTCTTGTAAACCCATTATGAAAAATATGTTAAGTAGTAGGTTGGAAAAACCCGCCTGATCCGTCGGGCAGGTTAGTATAATAACCGCCTTCAAAACCTCCAAAAACCTTATAAAAACTTCCTGATCGTCATTATTTTCTAATTTTTTGAAGGTTGGCGTTATTATACCTGCCTGCGGCTGGCAGGCAAGTAATTTTTTCCAACAATTGTACGAAAATAAAAAAAGCGATTTGATTTGTGCGCTTATTTTGGAGAGATAGCCCTTTTGCACCGATAAACGGTAGTAGATAAGGTATTTTGGAAACTATTAGTTATTTCTAATGTTATTGATACGATCAAATAAACGTTCTATCAAACGTCGCTTTTTAGTCGTAATTCGAGCCGTTCCTTGTAAGTCGGGTTGAAACGTAATTTCTTTTCCGTAGCTGGTAACCAAAGGTGTTTTTAGTTTTATTTTTACTAAGTAAAATCCGTTTTCTACAATGGTTGGTAAGGTTTGAACGGTTCCTTCTAACACACCAAATTCATAATATGGATACGCATTCAATTGTATTTGTACATCGGTATTGAGTTTGATTTTACCAAAACCTTGATCTGTAACATAGGCAGTTGCCACAACCGATTGTTGAATGTTGGATGTTGGAACAATCGATAAAATAGGAAAATCCGAATTTAATTGTTGTCCGATGGTCCAGTTTTCAAGAACTGTAATTGTTCCTGCAATTGGTGCATACACTAAATACTGCTGCTTCCAATTTGTTATTGCCGTTTGGATATGTTGAATATCTTTTTGAATTTGTAAAGCAATGGAAGATTGTCCTTTTTTTTGTTCAAAATCAACTGCCAACAATTCTCCTTTCAGTCGTTCTATATCAATTTGATTGCCTATAATTTTATTGCTGTGTTGTTCTAATAATTGTTTTGCTCTTAAATATGTAGTGGTGACCTGTTCGACTTCTGGTAAATCAGATGCCCCTTTTTCAAATAATATTGTTGTTCGATCTTTGGCTAATTTGGCAAAATCAAGTGCTTCTTGAAGGGTTGATTTTTGATTAATTAGAGCTTGATTGAGGTTTTCTAGTTGAGCAATTTGCCTTTCGGTATTTTGTGATTTTAAAGCGGTAAAGTTATTTTGAATGGCATATTCCAATTCCTTTTGATGGATGATAAAATCTGTCCAATATGAACTAATTTGTCCCAATTGTAGATGCTGAGGAATTGGTGATGTATCAGAGAAACTCCAATTTTGAATATATTTCTCAACGGTTAATACATCAGCATAAACAGCAGGATTTCTGAGCACTGCCAATAATTGATTCGGGACAACCGTCTGATTTTTCTTAATCAACAAACGATCTATTTGACCCTGAACAGGCATTTTTATTTCAATAGGTAGAGTAGACGTGTGTACTTTTGCCTTGGCGGTAATGACATCTGGATATTGGATGAACCAGGATAACACAGCCAATACAATTAAAAATCCTGCCATAAGCAGCATGCCCCATCGAAGCATCCATGAGGGAGATTGTCCAATCAGTTGATTGATGTGGTTGTGATCTTTTGAGTTTGTTTCCAATATTCTTTTAAATCGGTTAAAAGAAAGGAAGATACAAAAAAGTAGGGAAGGATGCTTTGGAAAAAGAAAGGTAAACGAAAAAGTGATAAAAACCAAAAACCCTCGAAAGCGAACTTACGAGGGTTTTGATGGTGGTGCCTCCAGGAATCGAACCAGGGACACATGGATTTTCAGTCCATTGCTCTACCAACTGAGCTAAGGCACCAGCTTTGTTAAGCGATTGCAAATTTATATTCTTTTTTTTGAACTTGCAAGCCAAAGCGAATTTATTTTAACAAATAAATTTTATCCTTTCACACGATGCCATGTTTGATTACGACCTAGTGCCGAGATACCAATGTACCCTCTCAACATCAATTCATCAGTGTTGCCGTCTTCATACCATACACTACATTTGTAGGTTTTTCCATTTTCTGGATCCATGATTTTTCCATAACTCCAATGATCTTTATAGGCTTGTAAATCCATTAAAATTTCCATACCCACTAAAGGTTGATTCTTCTTATCGCCTGGACACTTTTCACAAACGGTATCCGCTGGTTTTTGTAATAATTGAGTGATTTTACCAAAATATTTTCCATCCTTTTCAAATATTTCAACGTGAGATTTGGCTTCGCCTGTCTCGTCATCGATGGTTTTCCATAGACCAACGGGTGAAGATTGTGCAAAAAGTGTGCAACTAAAACAAGCTGCTAATAGTAGTGTAGCAAAAAATGATTTGATATTCATGTGTATTAAACTTTGGTTAAAAAGAAAAATAAATATTCGGTGTATATAACTGTAAAGCAGCTACTTTTTATTGTTCGGTTAGCACATCAACAACCGTTTTTAGACCGACAAATATCATTTCTCGACCAGGTTCGGTCAAAAATTCATCTTCATCTTCGGTGTTTGCAAGGGAGTCTTCCGCAAAGGCTAAAAGATCTTCTTGGGGTGTTTTTTCAAAAAAAGCATTGAGGCGATCTCGAAATTTTTTAGCGTTCGATTGATTCATCGTTTCCCAGTTGGCTTCATCTTTTTCTACGATCGTTTCTTCATCAATCTCCTTTATAGTAGGATGCACATCTTGTACAGATTGCCAAATAATGATAGCCAAATAAAGCATATAATTTTGCTCTTCTTCTGTCAACAAACTAAATGCTTCGGAAAATAAATAGGCGACCAAAGCTGGTTGCGCCTCGTTCATCTCTTCTACTAAATTTTCATAGCTTCCCTCTGTTTGTTCCAGTCGTTCGGAAACTTGATCTATTATTTTCTCAGATATAAATGTCATTATTTAATTTCTAAAATTTTAAGTTCTACACGTTGATTTTTACTACGTCCTGTTCTAGTGTCGTTCGTGGCTACGGGATTTGTTTTTCCGTAACCTCGATTTTGAATGCGCTTTGATTCAATGCCTTTTGACAAAAAGTAATTCATCACTACTTTTGAACGATCAGTAGACAATTCGTGTGCAAATTCGTGACTACACCAGCCATTCGTATGTCCTCCAACTTCAACAATCAAATTAGGATTTTCTTCTAAAAATGCCAAAACTCGATCTAGTTCTCCGAAGGATTCTTTTTTGAGTTTGGATTCATTGGCTGCAAAGAAGATATTATTCATTGGAATGATCTGCCCAATTTTAATCGGTACTAATAAAATTTCTTTTTCTACTTCTTTATAAGCTGGTTTTGTTGGAATATCTTCTTCGGCTTCTTCTTCCTGTGGAGTTGCCGTTATCGTTTGTTCTTTTTCAGCTTTAGCTTGCTCTTTCAACTGCTGTTGCAACTCGGCTCGAACTTCTTTTTCAGCGGATCGCTTGATCGCATATTCTATTTCTTGCTGAATCTCTGTTTTGATGGGTTCTTTCATAGAAAGTCGTAGTTCTTTTTCTATTTTATTGCCCAGGTTATCTCGCAATTCCTCTTCAATTAACGGACTTATTTTTACTCGCTCTGCTTCGCTTACTTGTGGTTCATAGTTCACTATATCTGCCTTTTCCAAATTTTTTCTCAATTGCTTTTTGACAGCTGCCTCTATTTCTGGCGTCAGTTTAGAACGAATGTCTGTATTTAAATCTCGTTTTGCTTCCACAAATAATTCTCTATGTAATTCTTTTTTGATTTGAGGGGTCAATTCAATGGTCAACTCTTGACGCATATCTTCTTGGTAGGCTTCAAAATCAACGGAAGCACCTTCCTCGGTCTCCAATTTTTCCTCTTGTTCTATTTCTGCTACTTGATCTGGTTTGTCTTCTTTTTTGGGTGTTTCTTTTTTGTTATAGTGTTGATTAAAACGACGTTTCATTTCTGCTAATTCAGGGTCTTCTTCGGTATCTTCGTCAACATCATCTTTTACTGATGAATCGGCATGTTCTTTTTTATAATGTTGGTTAAATCGTTTGCGTAAAGCATCCAATTCGTCATCGCCACTGCTATCTTCTTCCTTTGCTATTTTATCTTTTTTATCGCTTGGTTCGTCTTCAGATAGGTCATTGAATTTATTTCGTAATCGTTCAAGTTCCGCATCCTCAGCATTGACTTTATTAGCAACTGTCGAAGGCTTACTTTGTGCTTGATCTCGCTTTTTCTCCAGTCGAGCCAACTCTTTTTTAAGCACTTTTAATTGAAGTTGTAAACGATCAATTTCACTATTATCCACAGATGAGGTTTCCGAAGGTGGCGGGCTATTTCCATCTAATTCTTTAAATTTAGAATCTGAAAGGGCAACACTTTCACTCACCGAAAAATAGCCATCTCGTTCGGCATAAATTCCAACATCGCTACCAAAAGGCAAGACAATTTGATGTTCGTCGGAAGTATTTGGTTTAGTCTTTTTATTTTTATTTCCAATTTTTTGAACACTCAATTGTCCATCAACCAACTCACCTGTTTCGGCATCTACTAGACGGGCTTTGACTAAAGCAACGGGTTTGGGTTGTACTTCTTTTGGTAATTTGATACGATATAAATCTGAATCGTCCATACTGCCCGATGCAAAATAAGCGTATTCACCCGAAGCAGGAATAGTATAATTAAAATCATTTTCTTTAGAATTGATGTTCTTTCCTAGATTTTTGGGTTTCGACCATTTTGTCCAACTATTATCCAAACGACGACTCATAAACATATCAAAACCGCCGTAACCAGGATGTCCATTGCTAGAAAAATAGATGGTTTGGTTATCAGCTGCTAGAAAAATACTATTTTCTGTATTGACGGTATTGATTGTTGTACCTAGATTTTTCGGTTTTGTCCATTCGTTATTTTTTCGTTTAAACGATACATAAAAATCTCGTTCTCCAAATCCTTCTTTTCGCTGAACCGACATCAACAATACATCACCATTGATATTCACATGATACCCCACAAAAGGACTGTCATTGTAGTGATCTTCTATTTTCATACCTTTTGGCTTTGACCAAGAACGCCCTTCTTTTTTGGATATGGATATGCCTTCTGTGGATTTATCATAATCATTTCCAAGATATAGTTGCTTGCTCGAAGGATCGGTTGCTACTACAAAATTATGATCGTCATTATTCAGGGGAATACCAATATTTACGGCAGAACTCCACGTATCGTCATCCTTTCGATAAGACACCCAAATATCATCTTTATTATCTGCACCAATATTTTTGGGATGTTCTTTTCTGGTAAAAAAAAGCGTCTGTCCATCGGGTGTAATAATGGGTAATCGTTCTGAATAAATAGAATTGACAGCAACACCTAATTCCTCTGGTTGCGCTACTTCTTCCTCATATCGCAGCACACTCACACGTGGTTTAATGTCATCGGCACTATCTGAAATGGCAATGGCATCAATTTGGTTACTTCCAGGAACGGCTTTAGTATTCAATTCTAATTTTATGGATTTAACATAATACTCTGTCAATGGAAATTTATGTCTAAAAATACGAGCAGGTTTCATGGTTCCTTTTACTCCTTTTTGCTCATAGATCACATGTTTTTTGCCATCTCTATCAAAAGCTGAAATACGATAAATAGCACCTGGGTTGAGACTTTCGGCAACTGCTACTTGTTGGATTTTCATGGCTGTTTTAAAACCAACTTGCAGATATTCGCCTACCATGCTTTCCTCTTTTTTAGGCACCCAAGCCATGTAGTTAAGGCGTTCATTCATCAAAGCATTCGGTACACCCAATGCTTGATGTGCAGCATAATAATCATCTTCGTATTGACTAGAAAAAGAAATAACTTCATTGGCCCACTGAACGGTTTGGGACATTACAGGATATGTAAAACTCCATAGTATGAGGAGTAGAAACATTTGTCGCATAGTATTTTTCAATTTAAAGCAGTAGTTTGCTCGTCCATTAAGGTTTACCTTATTAGACGTTTTCATTTTTTCAAAAGTAATGTTTTCAGGGCAGATTATTGTTCTTTGGAAGGAGCATCTTTTTGAATCGCTTGGATCAACTCGCCTTTATGATATAAGACGTCTCCGTTTTCAAGGATATAACTTAAACAGCGGTCTTTTTGTTGTAATGCGTCGATATGATCTGGTTCTAATTCCAATGTTTTTTGAAAATCAGCAAATGCACCTTCATAGTCATTTAATTGTTGGCAAGCAATACCTCGATTATAAAATATTTCAACGTTGGTATCGTCTAGTGCTAAAGCATGATTGAAGTCTATGCGAGCCTTATCCGCTTGTTGCGAAAGTAAATATGCTTTTCCACGCCCAATATAACTTTCGGATTCTTCTTTATTCAAAAGAATAGCGTGATCGAAAAAGGCAATGGCACGATCTGCTTGTCCTTGTTGTAGTTTTGAAAACCCCACGCAGGCATACGCATCCGCATTATCTTGATTCAAATAAATGGCTTCCATACAATCACTATGTGCTCGTTGACCATCACCTCGTTCCAACCAATAATACCCTCTATTAGTATAACTATCTGTGTTGGGTTGAATATCAATAGCTCGATTATACGATCGGAAAGCAACATCATTGATACCTTTTGTAAAATAAATATTACCACGATTGTTTAAAGCCTGTACGTTGTTGGGATCTAATTCGATGACTTTATTGTAATACTCCAACGCTTTGGAAAAGTCACCACTATCCGCAGCAATATTAGCATGAACAAGATACAAGTTAAGGTTAGAAGGATTAAGCTGTTCTGCTTGAACTAAGTCTTGCTGGGCAGCCGCAAAATAACCCAACTTGTGATAAGTCATAGCTCTATTTAGATATAATACACTTTGTTGTGGATTCAGTCGAATAGCAGTACTATAATCTTCCCCTGCATTTTGATAATATTCAGCTAAAAATGCTGCTCTTGCCCGATGTTCATAAGCCTCGGCATCTTGATTGTTTTTAGCAATTACACCTGAAAAATCAAGCATCGCTTTATGGTATTTACCCAATTCAATATACAAAAGACCTCTGTTGTATAATGATTTACTATCAGAAGGATTTTTTCTAAGTGCTGTTGAGTAATAGTCAATCGCTCTTTCGTAAGCACCTGCATCGTGAAACTCTATAGCACGCTGATAAAAATCATCTGCGGAGATGGTTGCTTGTGCTAGACTTATAGAACAACAGATAAAGAATGATGCGATTAATAATAAAAATAATCTCATAATAGAAGATGTGATATTAAATGAGGTTGGTGTATCAAACACTTATCAATTACGAATTATTTTAATATATGTTGGTTTCTTTTGTTTTATTCGTGTAACATTTAGAATATTTATACGATTAAGAATACGCAAGTTACCCTCCCAATGCTTGCAAATAGTTTGTTTCAAATATACTTCCCCCCAAATTGAGTATATTTTTAAAATTATTTTTTATAACGTGTGCATTTTGGCGCAGCCCGTTTTTGTTAAGACGGTGTGTATATATTATCAATATTTGATGTCACAACCAAGATGCCTATATCCAACATAGATTATAAATTGTCATTATATTTGAATATATATAATACGACAAGAACAAACAACTCCTATATTTCTTGAAATTGACTATTTTTTTATAATTAAAGTCATTTCAAATTCCTTTTTTACCAAAACCTATATAAGTTAATTCAGCTCAGATCTATCTTTTTAGATTGTTTGTGTGAATTGATTGAAGCTATCGAGAAAACACATTCCTATTCCCCTCAATTATGCCTTGTTTCCACACTCGAAGCTACACAACTATATTTCTGTAAAATTTACAAGTTGCTCCGCAGCTTAGTTTAAATAGTAAATTCTATTGAGTGGCTATTTTCTACGCTCAATAGAAACATGAAGGGATTATCACAACTATTTATTGTTGCCAACAGGTAGCGCATTTTATGATTGATTGTCAAACACGTCTGTAGTTGACCATAAAAAGGTATATCTACAAATGTTGGAGGATAATCGTAAAACAGACTATCAGATGAGAAACTTTTTCTTTACTGTGGTACTATTGATGGTAGTATCGCTAACCAATTTGCACGCCAATATTTCAATAGATGACCAGTATGAATTCATACAAAAGCATAGTGCTATCGCCGTTGCGGAAATGTATAGAAGTGGTATTCCTGCAAGTATTACTTTAGCTCAAGCGATTAAAGAATCTTTTTGGGGAACGGCACCTTTGGCAAATCATTCCAACAACTATTTTGGAATTAAATGTAAACCAGAATGGACAGGTGAGAAATATTACCATGAAGATGATGATTATGATGAAAATGGTCAAATTGAAAAATCCTGTTTTAGAGTGTACAACAATATTGAACAATCATTCATTGATCACACTAATTTTTTAATGGAGCGTTCTAATTATAGCGACTGCTTCAGGTTTGATTCTGATAACTATGTAGATTGGGCGATTCATTTGAAGAAAGGTGGCTATGCTACTTTACCTTCTTATGCGATTGATTTAATTAAAATTATAGAAAAATATGACCTGCATCAATTCGATGTAAAGGGTTATCAACGTCCGATGTATCAAATGGCAGAATCATCTCGTTATTATAATCCAAATAATATTATCGTTCACCATGAAAAACCTGCTACTACACCAATCGTTGCACCGAGAAGAACGGCTGATCCTGCGCCACAATACTCTATTTCAGTAGAAGTTTTGCCTAGTACACCAGTTATTGATGGTTCGTCTATTCCTGTTGCGCCACCAGCACAGCGAATCGAAGAAGACTATATTCCTAAATGGAAAAAAGGGGTATCTATGGATGCCAAAGGAGAAGTGGAAACCGCTACTCTACCTAGCCATGTTCCTGTACAAAAAACAGTTAAAAAGAACATTCCTCAAGGAAAGAAGAGTGTAGGAACTTACAAGCGACATACTCGAAATATTCAGTATCGACCGAGTGCTAGTAGTAATCAGCGGAGATAATTCTTTTGGGGACGTAAGAATCAAGAGCGTTCTGATAAATCAGAACTTAAAGAAATGAGACTTCAAAGAGCGTTTTATTAGCGTCTAATTTGAAGTCTCATTTCTTTAAGTAAGCGTAGCGCACGCTCTTGCTTCTTGCTTCTCAAAAAAATTAAGCAATCGTAGTCCCAGTAGAAGCCTGATACAAAGCGTACCAATCATTTCGAGATATTTCAATGTCTAATGCTTGAACGGCGGATGCCACACGTTCTAGTTTGGTCGTTCCAAGCACTGGAATAATCTGGGATGGATGGCGCAATAGCCACGCTAACAGCAGCTGATCCATTGAACAATTATATTTCTCTAGCAAAGGAGTTGCCGTATTTTTGATGCGCTGAGTTTTGGCATCTACTTCTTCCGAAAACACACTCCCACCGCCCAAAGGTGACCATGCCATCGGTCGTAAATGGTAGTCCATGAGTTGTTCTAACGTTCCATTTGAAAAAGCATCTAATTGAAGTAAAGAGGCTTCTATTTGGTTGGTATGTAACGGAACATTATCATGCAAATGTTTGAACTGCTTACTACTAAAATTAGATACTCCAAAAGATCGAATCTTTCCTTCTTCTAGTAACTGCTGTACAATTTTTTCTACCCCTTGTGGATCCATCAACATGTCTGGTCGGTGAATCAATAGGCAATCAATATATTTTGTTGATAATGCTTCTAATGAATTATTAACAGATGCCTCTATGTGTTCTGGACTAGAATCGTATGCTTTTACGCTATATTCTGGTCTATTTTCACAGACATGGCAAATACCACACTTGGTAATAATTTGCATTTGGCTTCGCCATTCTGGATTTTTTGCCAATACTTTTCCAAAGTCCGCTTCGGTGGTGTAATCACCATAAATATCTGCATGATCGAAGGTCGTTACACCCAATTCTATACAACCTTTAACGAAGACTTCTAGCTCATCAGTTGTCATTTGTGCGCCCCACTTACCTAAGCGCATAGCTCCAACAATAATCGGCGAAAAAGTAACAGGATAATAACTTTCAGACATAGATTTCTATTTAAATTATGATTACTTTTATTTTTGTAGCTTAAAATTACGCTTTTGATTGTTGAAAACAAGAATGGATACAAAAGTTTTGATTTTTTCTTAAAACAACCAAGATGAAAAAAAGATATTGGATTTTACTGTTTTTCGTAGGCTTAATCGCTTTGTATGCTCTCGGTCCAAAACCGACATATCCTGCCATAGAAAGTCAAATCTTACCTTTGTCTATTCCACTTGAAAATTTGGATGATTATATTGCTCAAAAAGAAAATCAAATTAAAAATCTGAAACCAGATAACGAAGCTCGTATTGTTTGGGCAGATTCTATCCGAAAAACACCTTTCAGCGTGGTGTATTTACATGGGTTTTCAGCAAGTCAAGAGGAAGGTGATCCTGTGCATGAAGATTTTGCAAAACGGTATGGATGTAATATGTATCTATCTCGTTTGGCACAGCATGGAATTGATGATCGAGAATCATTTAAAACATTGACTCCAAAAAAATTAATTGATGCTGCAAAAGAAGCAATTGCTATTGGTAATCTGATCGGTGAAAAAGTAATTGTGATGTCTTGCTCGACAGGTGGAACGCTCTCCGCTTATTTGGCTGCTGAAAATCCAGAAATGATTGATGCACAAATTTTTTATTCTCCCAATTTTGAACTCAATTATCCTACTGCCAAATTATTAACGATGCCTTGGGGCAGACAATTAGCATTTCAATTAAGTGGTAAGTATCGTAAATTAGGGATGCCCGAAGATTGTTACCCTTACTGGACAACCGAGTATCGAACCGAAGGAATTATTGCACTACAAGCCTTATTAGATGAAACGATGACCGATGAAACCTATTCCAAAATAACACAACCTTCTTTTGTGGGCTATTATTATAAAAATGAAGAAGAACGAGATGATGTGATTTCGATGAAACGCATTCAAGATTATATTCGATTAATCGACGTGCCTGATCATCAGAAAAGAGCAGTTGCTTTTCCAGATGCAGGGGCGCATGTTATGACCTGTTATTTGCAAGGAAAAGATTTAGACAGTGTTCGTGATTCAACTTTTGCATTTGCAGAAAAGGTGTTAGGAATGAAAGGGTGGGAGTAACCCCCTTAATCCATCCGCACATACATCGCTTTCAAATATGCACCTTCGGGAAAACCAATCGGATGATCGATATCATGAAACGTACGCTCCAGCTCTGTAAATTTTCGATTGGATTGTTGTAAAATATTCAAATTCGTTTCAAAAAAAGTATCCGCATCGACTCGACTTGAACACGAAGCCAATAGTAAAATACCGTTTTTGGCGACTAAAGGAATTGCCAATTTTGCAAGTTGCGCATAAGCCTGAATGGCTTTGTCAATTTCCGAAGCACGCTTGGCAAATGACGGTGGGTCGACAATAATAATATCGAACACTTCACCTGATTTACGCAACTGATCCATTCCTTTAAACGCATCTGCTGGCATACATTCATGATTGGGATTCTCAAAATTTAAAGCCGCATTTCGACGTGCCATTTCAAGTGCTTGTTTACTAATATCCAAGCTCACCACCCGTTTTGCTCCACCACCAAGTGCATGAACCGAAAACCCACCTGCATACGCAAAAATATCTAATACTCGTTTGTTGCGAGCCATTGTTCCAATTTTGCGGCGGTTGTCTCGATGATCAAGGAAATAACCCGTTTTGTGTCCTTTTATCACGTTGGCATAAAACCGTAATCCGTATTCGGTGAAAACAACTTCTTCGTCTTCCAGTTCACCTGTTATGACCTGCCCATCTTCTAATCCATGTAATAGTTCAGGTTGTTTTTGAACAGAACGACTCATCCGCAGTACCAATGTTGTACAGCCTGTTTGTTTTAACAAAATCGGAAAAATCATTTTCAAATATGGCAACCAAATCAAGGAGTAGATTTTAACTACCAACACATGTGCATACACATCTGCTACCAAACTTGGTAAACCGTCATTTTCGCCGCTCACCAATCGGTAACTATTCGTGTCCGTTTTGAGCAACGGTTGACGAATTGCTAAACATTGTTGAATCTTTTCTTGAAACCAATCTTTGTTGAGTTGTAGTGATCCTCGTTGTAGAATTTTGATGCGAATAGGAGAAAACGGATCGTACAAACCTACCGCTAATAGCTTATTAGTTTTACGATCAAACACAATTGCCACATCGCCTGCTGCTCCTTCTATATTTTGTTTTTCAATGGCATCTTCAAACACCCAGGGATGCCCTTTCTTGATGATTTTATTAACCGACGGACGGACTTTGATGGCGATTCGTTTGGTTGGAATTTCAGGTAATTGCAAAAAAAATAGGTTTGTGAATTAAATTTTATATTCACAAACCTACCGTTTTATTTACTTTATTCTTTACAATTCACGCTATTTTATTGCACCATAGGCACAAAATCTAAAGAAGCTGAATTGACACAGTGACGCGTGGATTTATCGGTCATACGTTCTCCACGGAATACATGCCCTAAGTGACCATTGCAGTTTCCACAAACAATCTCCGTTCTACGTCCATCAGCATCTCTCAATTCATCAACGGCACCTGCTTCGTAAATATCATCAAAACTTGGCCAACCTGTCCCAGAATCGAATTTATCTTCTGATGTAAATAAAGGTTGATTACATTGGCGACAAATGTAAATACCTTCTTTTTTATTGTCGTGGTAAGCACCCGAAAATGCTCGCTCTGTTCCTTTTTGACGGATAACATACGATTCTTTATCATTCAGTTCATTATACTCACCTTCATCTAAAATAGGTGGTAAAGCGCTTGATTGATCGGGTTCTGCTCCTTTCAATTTATCTGCAAATCGCTTTCTAAACTTTTCCATTTTAGGATTAATTACCGCAGTACAATAGCCGTAATTGGGATTTAGTGCATAATAATCCTGATGATAATCTTCCGCAGGATAATAATTAATTAAGGGACTGATTTCTGTAACAATTGGATCATCCCATAACTCGGTAGCCACCGTTTTCATAGACTCTTCGGCGATCTCTTTTTGGGTGTCATTATGATAGTAAATCACAGAACGATATTGCGGCCCGACATCTGCACCTTGGCGGTCTTTGGTTGTTGGATTGTGTGTTGTCCAAAATACTTCTAGCAATGTTTCAAAGGAAATTATATCAGGATCATAAACAATGCGTCCTACCTCTACATGACCCGTTTTCTTGGTACAAATATCTTTATAGGTCGGATTTTTAGTAAACCCTCCAGAATAACCAGATTCTACCGAAATCACACCTCGCAACTCTTCAAAAACAGCTTCAATACACCAAAAACAACCTGCTCCGAATGTTGCTTCTTCTGCATTTTCCAGATTTACGTTGACAGCTTTGGGTGTCATTTTCTTTTTAACGCTAGCAGTATTATTATTCGATTTGGGTTGGGCGCAAGCCACTAAAAAAAGTCCAATAATCAGACTAGCAGCAATAATTGATTTCATCATTTTTTACGTTTTTAAAATTATTGAAAGTAACTGATGAGATATTTAAGGTATTAATAAAACAGTAATCCACTCCATTAGATGTTAGATCGAATAGTTTAACAAAATTTTAAAGAAAAGGATGATAACGAACTCAAATTTAATCCAAAATAGAACTTTAACCGTTCCTTAAAAGATAGTTCCATCAAATTGATGTAATTTGCAAGTACAACTTTTTGAATGATGATAAATTTAAAATATAAACCTTTCTTTATCTATTTACTATTTGTAAGTACACTATTTGTGCATGTTGACGTAATGGCACAACCAAAAAATATCTGGCGAACGCTTGGCATGATTAAATTTGATATGCAGATGAACGAAGCCAATGAAATGGCTGTGCGTGCACCTCGAACTGAACCCATGATTAAGGCTATGGAGGGAGACGAAGTGATCGTTAAAGGATATATTATTCCGCTTTCGGGAAAAAAAGGACAAAATCATTTTATGTTTTCTGCCTATCCTTACGAGAACTGCTTTTTTTGTGGTAAAGCAGGTGTAGAATCCGTTATGGAAGTTTCAACCAAAGACGAAATCAAAATTGATTATTCAGATGAGGCTATTTATATCAAGGGAACGTTTCACTATTTAGGTTTTAAACCCAATGATATTATGTTTTCACTAACCGATGCCGTACAGATTGATGCCCCCGAATAAGTTTATTAGATTACATCGTTAATTGTCGCTATTTGTCTTTAAGCTGTTTTATTTTGCAAATTGAGTACTTTTATGCTGATCTTACAATTAGATCAATTTGCTTAAAATATACTAGACATGCAATTTCGATACCTCTTAGTGATCGTTCACCTTTTATTTACTACAACTGTTCTAGGTCAATTGACACCAACGGTTGGCTTATTTCGTTATGAACCAACTGCCTACGACGGATATAATCTATTTACTCCAAATAATAGCACAAGAACATTTTTAATTGATAATTGTGGCGATTTAGTCCATGAATGGACAAGTGAACACGAACCAGGTCTGTCTGTGTATTTGTTAGAAAATGGAAATTTACTACGAACGGCTCGTATTCCTAGTAATTTTAGTGGAGGTGGTAGTGGCGGAAGGCTTCAATTATTTGATTGGAATAGTAACCTACTTTGGCAGTATGATTATTCTTCTCCTTCTTACCATCAACATCATGACATCTATCCTATGCCTAATGGGAATATACTGATTTTAGCTTGGGAAAGTCATAGCGCAGAAGAAGCTCTTTCTGTAGGAATCAATCCTGATTTAGTCAACCCAGAGGGTATTTGGGTAACACAATTAGTGGAGGTTAAACCAATTTTAGAAACCAATAATGTAGAAATCGTTTGGCAATGGAGTCTTTGGGATCACCTAATTCAGAGTTATGACCCTAATTTGGTCAACTTTGGAGAAGCTGCTGATTATCCAGAACGAGTAGATATTAATGCTGGCCCAGTTGGTGCAAAGGACTGGATTCATGCCAATGGAATTGATTACAATGAGGAACTAGATCAAATTATTATTAATTCTCGAAATTTCGGAGAATTTTGGATTATTGATCACAGCACAACAACCGAAGAGGCTGCCAGTTCATTAGGAGGCAATAGCGGAAGAGGAGGCGACCTACTGTATCGTTGGGGTAATCCTCGCATGTATGGCAGAGGAACCATCGAAGATCAACAGTTTTTTGGTCAACATCATGCCAATTGGATAGATGAAGGTCTTTTGGACGAAGGAAAAATTATGGTTTTTAATAATGGTAATCGACCAGAATCCTCCTCGCTTCCTTTCTCAACGGTTGATGTTATTGATCCACCCATCAATTCGGATGGCATTTATGAAATTGATTCTGTTTCTTCGTTTAGACCAGAAGTTTCTTTTTGGCAGTATACTGCGGAACAACCTGCTTCTTTCTATTCTAGCCGAATATCTGGTGCTACCCGTTTACCCAACGGAAATACATTAATTTGTGAAGGGAATAGTGGTCGTTTTTTTGAAGTAACTTATGAAAAAGAAATAGTTTGGGAGTATATCAATCCAATTCGATTCGATTTTCCGATTATTCAAGGTGATCCTGCCAATCAAAATGATGTATTCAGAACGACTCGCTATCCATTAAATTATTCAGCTTTTGAAGAAAAAGATTTGACTCCTCAGGGTAAGTTGGAACTAGAACCTATTGACTATTTTTGTTCAATTGGTTTAGGCATTACGGATACTTTAGTCCATGTCACTTCTCCAACTAAACTCTTGGAAGATATTTATGTGGTGAATAACCCTGTAGTCAATGAATTACGGATTCAAAAGGAAACGACAGATTTCTATTCTATTCAGATTTTTAATGTAACTGGACGATTGATGTTTTCTACTAATACCAATCAAACTACTTTAAATATTGACGTTCAAGATTGGCAGCAGGGTATGTACTTTGTGCAGTTTCAGAACAACAATTTCACTACATTTGCAACACAAAAAATTGTAAAATCTAATTAAAATCAAGGTATAATTTTAATAGTTCATTTTATGAAAAAAATATATACATTTTTACTCTTTTCTTGCTTCATTTTTCAACTTGCAGCACAAGACAATACCGTTGGGTTGCTATCCTATGTTCCATCAAAAGCATTTGAAGGTTATAACCTGATTTATCCACACAATCAACCAAATGTTTACCTGTTGAATAACTGTGGGGAGGTGGTACATCGGTGGGATGATGAAGCAAATGTACGCCCTGGAAACATGTCCTATTTACAAGAAGACGGTCGATTGATTAAAACAAAACGCCCTGCTTCCATTGCTGGTAATCCTATCTGGGCTGGTGGTGGCGGTGCAACCGTTGAAATCCGAGATTGGGACAACAACCTAGAATGGTCTTTTACACGCAATGATGAAAATGATCGCTTGCACCATGATATTGAACCAATGCCCAACGGTAATATCTTAATGATTGCTTGGGAGTTGAAAACAGCAGATGAGGCAGCTCAGGCAGGTCGAGATACAAGTTCGTTGGCGCAAGCTAAGATGTGGCCAGATTATATCATAGAAGTCAACCCAAATACAGATGAAATCATTTGGGAATGGCACGCTTGGGATCATTTGATTCAAGATTTTGATGCTACTAAAGAGAATTTTGGCGTTGTTGGCGATCATCCTGAATTGATAGATATTAACTGGGATACTTCTAATGGTCATCCAGATTGGATGCACTCCAATTCGATAGATTATAATGAAAATTTAGATCAAATTATGTTGAGTGTTCCGACATTTAATGAGGTTTGGATCATAGACCATAGTACCACTACCGCACAAGCGGCTGGTAGCACAGGTGGTTTGGGTAACAAAGGTGGGGACTTATTGTATCGTTGGGGAAATCCGATGACTTATGATGCAGGTACGGAAGCCGATCAACAATTATTCTATCAGCATGATGCGCATTGGGTAGATGAATATTTGAATTTCAGCAATCCAGATTTTGGTAAAATAGCCGTTTTTAATAATCGAGTAGGAGCAGATTTTTCAACTGTGAATATCTTTAATCCCAATTTTGATATGTATAAAAATGTGTATCCCATCACGCAAGGTACATTTGAACCCGCTGATTTTGACTGGACATATTTACACCCAGAACCGACTAAGATGTGGTCAACGGGTTTGTCGAGTGTACAGATTTTACCCAACGGAAATGCCTTGATTGGGGTCGGGCGATTTGGATATTTATTTGAAACGACGCCTGATGATGAAATTGTGTGGGAATATAAAACACCTATCGTTGGAGGGGCATTTGCTACGCAGGGCGACACACTTGCTATCAACAACAACCTCACTTTTAGAGTACATCGAATTCCGTCTGATTTTGAAGCCTTTGAAGGACGAGATTTATCACCACAAGGATATTTAGAATTAGAACCTGATACCGATTTTTGTGATATGATCTTATCTTCTGTTGAGTTGATCGAAGATTACAAATTAGAAGTATTTCCAAACCCTGCATCTGATCGAATCACTATAAAGTGGGAGGCTGGTAAAATGGTTGACATTGATATTTTTAGTGCCGTTGGACTTAAAGTCGAAAGTTGTGAAGCATCTGGTGGGCGTATGTTTTTGGATATTTCCGAATGGACAAGTGGTATGTATTTTATTCAAGTCAATGGTGAAGCGGTTTGGAAATTTATGGTAGAATAAATCCATCTTTAAAATAAGAACTAGTTAGAAACCCGTCTTTTAGTGATGACTGAAAGACGGGTTTCGATATTCTTTTTATAAACAATCAAACCAATCTATTGTATTAGATACAGAAAACACTTGTTTTCTATCAAAATCCAATACATGAAATTTTGGGATACCATTAAAAACCTTTTCCAAGAATCGGAAAAAAGCACACCTGCCCAACCCGCTATTCATCATTTGATACAGCGAGAGGCGGAGTTTATACAGCAATATGAGTTGTGGGTGAATCGCTTAGTTAAAAAACGTTTATTCAATTGGTTATCAGAACAATATGCTATTTACCTAACGAGTCCCAATGACATTGATAAAGGCATTGATTTTTTAAATACACCTTCCTCAAAAGGTTTTGTTATTCATTTTTATAAGACCAATTATACCAATCAAGAGGGGCAGTTTTTGTTGGATTATTTGAAAGATAAAGTTTTAGAATTATCTTATCTAAAGCAATTATCAGATGTCCGAAGTTACAATCGTCCCAATTGGGTGGAAACGGTTGAGCGGCATTATCTAAAACCGCAACCTATTTTTAAGGAAGGCGAAAAGATCAATCAGAAATTCGGTAATATCAAAATAGAACTCTTATTTAAAAACGAAAAAGTACATCAATTAAAGTTTTCAGCAACGATTTATAAGGATCATCTATACGCTGATGCTAGTCGTTTTGAAGCACTAATGCAACACATTTTACATTAAAAATAAACTCTATGAAAAAATTACTACTCTTTGTATTTCTAATCATTTCATCTGCTGCTATGATAGCACAGGAAAGTCTAAATTTGTCACTCGAACATGATGGGTTGACTAGACAATATAGTGCTTATATTCCTTCTGGGTACTCAGCTGACAGCCCTATACCTATGGTATTAAATTTTCATGGGTTTGGAAGCAATGCCTTTGAACAACTCTTTTACAGTGGCTTTAACAATGTAGCGGAGAATAATAATTTTATTGTTGTATATCCACAAGGAACAACGCTTGACCTTGGAGGCGGTAATACTTCAACGCACTTTAATGTGGGTGGTTTTACAACAGGAAGTACCGTAGATGATATCGGATTTTCAGCTGCTATAATAGACACTATGGCTGCTGAATTTAATATCAATACAGATCGGGTGTATTCTACAGGTATGTCAAATGGCGGCTACATGAGTTTTCTATTAGCTTGTCAATTGAGCGAAAAAATAGCGGCGGTGGCATCTGTAACAGGATCAATGAGTCCAAGTACTTACGATAATTGTGATCCGCAGCATCCAATGCCTATTATGCAAATTCATGGAACGAATGATGCGACAGTACCTTACGAAGGTGATATTTGGACACGTTCTATTGATGATGTTATGGACTATTGGGTAGATTTTAATAACTGTAATGAAGAGCCTGTGGAAATAGCTGTTCCAGATACAAATATGGATGATGGCAGTACAGCAACTCGATTTGTGTATGAAAACGGTGACCTTGGTGTAACTGCGGAGCATTATAGAATTGAAGATGGTGGACATACCTGGCCTGGTACATCAATCCTTCTCCCTGGTCTAAATACTAATTTAGATTTTAATGCTTCTGAACGAATTTGGGAGTTTTTCTCTCAGTATGATTTGAATGGGCCAATCACAACAAGTACGGAAAGTGTGCTCGTTCGTTCATTAAAAATTTCCCCAAATCCAACCCAGAATTTCATTCAGGTAGAAGGTGATATTACGTCTCCAACAAATTATCAAGTGGTTTCTATGATGGGGATCATACAAGCAGAAGGTGTTTTACAAAGTAGTAATCAACGTATTGATCTATCGAATTTACCAGCTAATATGTATTTTCTAAAAGTAGGAAATCAAACCTATAAAGTATTGAAAACGAGATAGAGTAATTCTGATTCGATTTACAATTTGAAATAGCAGGCATTTATCAAAATGTCTGCTATTTTTGTTTAAATTTTCAATTATGATTTACGAATTTAAAGGTTTTGTCCCCGTTGTTGATCCAACTGCATTTGTGCACCCACAGGCAACCGTCACAGGCAATGTAATTATTGGAAAAAATGTGTACATCGGTCCAGGGGCAGCTATCCGTGGCGATTGGGGTGGTATTGTCATTGAAGATGGCTGTAATGTACAAGAAAACTGTACGATTCATATGTTTCCCGGTGTTACGGTGCGCTTGAAGGAGTCGGCGCATATTGGACATGGAGCGATTATCCACGGTGCCCAAATCGGACGGAATTGTATGGTGGGAATGAACGCTGTAATTATGGACAATGTGGAACTCGGAGAGGAATCTATTGTAGGAGCATTATCGTTTGTAAAAGCCAATGCTATCATTCCTAGACGTAGTTTGCTGGTCGGTAACCCTGCCAAAATCATTAAAGAAGTTTCAGATAAAATGATTGATTGGAAAACAAAAGGAACACAGTTATATCAAACCCTTCCAAACGATTGTCACCAACACCTCAAAGCATGTGAACCACTACGAGAAGTCCCTAAAAATCGACCTAGTCAAGAGACTTTGTATGATACTTGGAACAAAATTAAAAAGAGGTAAAATAAAAGTTATGTTTATTCTTCTGGATCAAAGACATACATATACGCTATTATAAATAGCAAAGAAAAGAAGAAGCTCAAAATCGTTTTAAGTAAAATTTGTCCGATATATACGAATGTAAATACTTCTACAGAAAAGTAAAAAAATAAATGTAAGAAGAGCATAATCGAAACATAAGGTAAAAACCAGCCCATGCCCAATTGTCGCTTCACAGGACTTTGATTGAGATTATACCCACTTTTAGGTTCTAAAATCTGTAACACTAAAGGACGTATAAATGCAGAAAAAACACAGGTACTAGCGTGTACACCAGGTGAATCATAAAATAGTAAATCAACACTAAGCCCTGTTAAAAACCCAATAAAAATTAATAAAACGGTTGGTGTTCGGAAAGGCAAGAGAAAAATAAACAACGGAAAAATGATGAAACTAACATAATAGAACAGGCTTCCGTCAGGAGAAATTCGTTTAAAAACTAGACCCTGGAGCAATACTAAAAGTACAAAACGCCAAATATTTCTGATTAAATCACTGTTCATCTATCAATTGTTGTTCAAGTTCTAGTTGTTCTTCAATGTATTCGTTGTCGATCACATAAACATATTCCAAACTGTTAAAATCATTGGTTAACTTGACTTCTATATCGTAAAAATTACTTCCAGAAGCTCGCCAAAACGTATCTATAACACCCAACGTAATGCCTTTTGGAAAACGGGAAGTGTTTCCGCTAGTAATAATCGTATCGCCAACAATAGGTCTGGCATGTGTCGGAATATCTTCCAATTTAACAATAGTAGGATCATTTCCACGCCAAGCAATTGCTCCAAAATTATTGGTTCTTTTGACTGCCGCATTGATTCGTATTTGTCGATGCAATACAGACAAAACCGTTGCAAAATGGTCACTCACATTTCTCACAATACCAACCACGCCTTTATCACTCACCACACCCTGACGAGGTTTAATACCATCCAATCGACCTTTCTTGATAGTCAGAAAATTATTATTTTTATTAATAGAATTATTGATAATTCGTGCCGAGATAAACCGAAATTGATTGACGGAATCCGATGCTACATAAACTGAATCTTTCATCAAGCGATCCAAATCCAAGTTACTCAACTTCTCATACAACCGTGCGTTCTCTACGGCCAAACTATCAGAAGTATTGGTCAAATTAAAATATCGAGTTACATTAGAAACTTTGGTGTTGAGTGAACCTGAAAAAACATTTGAAGAGTTGACATAAATCTCTCGCTGTGTACGATTGTAGCGTACAACGAGGAACATGCAAAATATTTCTAAAACCAGAAAAACGATGAACCCACCATATCGAAGTAAGAGAACAATAAGGTTTCTCATCTGAGGATTGTGTGTAAAATGATCCGTATTATCTATGAACAATACGGATCACTTATATAATTTAAACGCTTTTACGATCTATCAAAAAGGAAAAGCGATCCGTGTTTTTAAGTGCGATTCCCGTTCCACGTACTACAGCACGCAACGGATCATCAGCAATATGAACATTTAATTTGGTTTTGCTCGCAATTCTAATATCCAAACCACGCAGTAAAGCTCCACCTCCTGTTAAATATAAACCTGTTTTATAAATATCTGATGCTAATTCGGGCGGTGTTACTTCCAAGGCTTTCAAAACAGCCTCTTCTATTTTAGAAATAGACTTATCCAAAGACAAAGCAATTTCTTGATACGAAATCGTAATTTGTTTTGGAATACCTGTCATCAAGTCTCGTCCATTTACAGCATAATCTTCTGGTGGATTTTCCAATTCTGGCAAGGCTGAACCCACATGAATTTTGACTTGCTCTGCTGTTCGTTCCCCAATCAAAATATTATGCTGGCGTTTCATATAGTTCATAATATCCATCGTGAACTCATCTCCAGCAATCCGAATAGATTGATCGCATACGATACCCGAAAGTGCAATCACCGCAATTTCAGTCGTTCCTCCTCCTATATCAATAATCATATTACCGATCGGTTCTTCCACATCTAGACCAATTCCTAGTGCAGCAGCCATAGGTTCGTATATCAAATAAGTTTCTTTAGAATCTACATGATCTGCAGATTCAAAAACGGCTCTTTTTTCTACTTCTGTAATACCAGAAGGTATACAAATCACCATTTTCATATGAGAGAAAAACCGACGTTTGTTACCAATCAATCGGATCAAGCCTTCAATCATACTTTCCGCTGCTGTAAAATCGGCAATCACACCATCTTTCAACGGACGAACCGTTTTAATGTCTTCGTGTGTTTTCTCGTGCATCTGCATCGCCTTCAAACCCACAGCGATGGTTTCGCCTGTTCGACGATTGATGGCCACGATAGATGGCTCATCTATGACAACCTTACCATCTTGAATGATAAGTGTATTGGCAGTACCTAAATCTATCGCAATTTCTTGCGTAAAAAAGTTAAAAAACTTCATCAAATCTGTCTCTTGAATAAGCTAGTGAAGCAGCATTCATCTGCTGTATAATTATTTGACAGTAACCTATTGTTGTTGCAATCAATAAGTCATTACAAAAGAATAAAATTTTGAGGGAAAAGTAAAAAATATAGCGTATGAATATGTTCAAAGTCCATAAATCTTCTTTTTCCATTAACAAAAACCCAAAAGCATTGTTACATAGCATTTTGAGTTTTAATTAGAATTTTTAAAACTACTCATTTTCTAATTCAAACAAAAATAAAAAGTCGCTTCTTTTAAAATAAACGATAGATTCTAGGGTATCCCCTGATACTTCTGTTTTCTTATGAGGTTTTATTTTAATATGAGCTTGTCTTTTTTCTATTCAACTGAAACATCTATCTTTAAAAATTAGTATTTTATCCGTTTAATTTATCGTAGAGTAGCCTACTTATTTTGTTAAAAAAAGTTAAAGTCCTATCTACTGTCTCCTACCAACATTTAATTTCGTGCAAGCGCATCATTTTTGCTGTATCTTGTGTTTAAATAACTATAAATAACTAGATTTCACATCAACAAATAAATTTTATTTATGAGAATCCTATTGTTCATATTTTCTTTTTTAATGATTCAAACTAATAGCTTTTCGCAAGGCATTGAGTTTTTTCATGGCTCATGGGAAGAAGCACTCGAAAAAGCACAAGCAGACGGAAAAGTCATCTTCGTAGATGCTTACGCAGAGTGGTGTGGCCCATGTAAGCGAATGGCTAAAACTACTTTCAAAGATCAAAAAGTTGGTGACTTTTTTAATGCAAATTTCCTTAATGTAAAGATGGATATGGAAAAAGGTGACGGGCCGACGTTTCGACGAAAATATCCTGTTTCGGCTTTTCCAACTTTATTTTTCTTAGATCCCAATGGAGAAGTTGTACATAAACAAAAAGGAGCACAAAAGGTAGACGGATTAATGAAAATGGCAAAATTTGCCCTGTCTAAAGTTGATTATAGTGCTGATTATGCAAAACTATACGAAGAAGGAAATCGTGAACCACAATTGGTGTATGATTATGTGCAAGCATTGAATAAATCAAATAAACCAAGTCTAAAAATCGCTAACGAATACCTCAATTCGCAGGATGATTTAACAACTGATTTTAATCAAAAATTTATTTTAGAAGGTGCTTCGGAAGCCGATTCTCGCATATTCGATATGCTGATTAAAAACAGATCGAATATTGAAAAACTAACGTCAAAAGAAGCCGTACAGAAAAAAATCCAACAGGCTTGTGAGCGTACAGTTCAAAAAGCTATAGAATATCAAAGTGATGACTTATTGGAAGTGGCTAAGTCAGCTATGAAAAAACATGCACCACAAGAAG
Organism: Saprospiraceae bacterium; assembly: GCA_020628085.1. Lineage (GTDB taxonomy): Bacteria > Bacteroidota > Bacteroidia > Chitinophagales > Saprospiraceae > JAHDES01. The sequence continues at coordinate 5,909 of JAHDFQ010000010.1, read as the reverse complement.
CAAAAAAGTTTAATTCCAACGCAGATTTGGTCTATTATCGAGAAATGGGTGACTCCAAAAATTATTTAAAATGCTGCAACGATTATGTAAAAAAGCAAGCTAAAAATGATGCTGCAAAATTACACGGGATGGCACTGGAAATTAGAGAAAATTTTGGGACAAATAAAGATGCGATGTCTGTTGCTGAAAAAGTAGCTAAGAAAGCGGTCGATCACAGCGAAGAACCAAAATTCTATATCACTTACGCTAAAATTTTATCTGAAAATGGAAAAAATGCAGATGCTTTAAAAATAGCTAAAAAGACATTGGATTTGACCAAAGAAGATAAGCGAGCTCAAATGCAGATCAATCGTTTTATTGAGCAGTTAGAGCAGAGTTAAGATTTTATTCATCAACATAAACCAAATGGAAGGCATTTTGAAAATACCTTCCATTTATATTTTAACATCCTAAATGCTTAGTCAAGTTAATATTGTCGATTATAAAAGCTCTGTTAAACTCTGCGGATTTCTCTGCGAAACTCTGTGGTAAAAAAGAAAATAAACCCGACAGAATTAAATTGACTGACTACTAAACCATTTTAAAAAAATAATGAAGTCAATTATTATTAATATTTTTTGCTTGTTTTTAGTTATTGGAGTTCAAGCACAAACAGGTGTTTCTTTTGAAAAAGGAACCTGGGAAGAAATTTTGGCAACTGCTAAAAAACAGAATAAACTTATTTTTATGGATGCTTACACGACTTGGTGTGGCCCGTGTAAAAAAATGAGTAAGGAGACGTTTACACAAGGAAAAGTAGGAGATTTTTATAATAAAAATTTCATCAATGTAAAGATGGATATGGAAAAAGGGGAAGGTGTTGCGTTGGCTAATGAGTATAAAGTGGAGTTATATCCAACCTTATTATTTTTATCTGCCGATGGAACATTGGTGCATCGAACAGCGGGTTATCACGACGCCGATCAGTTCATAGAATTAGGTAATATTGCTATTGATCCTGCTCGTAATTTGGGAGCGATGAAAATGCGTTATGCCAGTGGTGATCGTGATCCTGATTTTTTACTCAATTATACCAAAGCGAGTGCCGATGTGATGGATGGCTCACACAACGCTATTGCGGCTCAATATATGAAGACACAGAAAAATTGGGACACACCTGGCAATCAGCAGTTCATTATGCGTTATTGTGAAGATGCAGATTCTAAAATGTTTGACTATTTAACGAAAAATAGAGCTTCTTTTGTGGCACAATTTGGCGATCAAGCAGTAGTCGATAAGATACAAAATATTGTTTATCAAAGTATTTACGATCAGCCCGATATGACCTTAGATCAAATTGATCGATTATTTGAACAAGCCTATCCTGAGAAAGCTGCTGAATTATCCTCTAAGTACCGAATGACTTATTATCGTAATCGGGGCGACCGAGCGGGTTTTGCTACTTCGGCAATTGACCATTATTCTATCTATGGGGCAGAAGATGCGACAGAATTGAATGATGTAGCATGGACTTTTTATGAAGTTATTGATGATCCAAAATTATTACAAGGTGGTATTGACTTAGCCAAACAATCTGTCAAAATCAAAGCTGATTATTTCAATATGGATACCTTGGCGGCTTTGTACAAAAAATCTGGAAATAAGAAGAAAGCAAAAAAGGCAGCCAAAAAAGCAATCAAACTGGCAAAAAAATCCAATCAAGATGCTTCGCTAACCGAAGATTTATTGAAGGAAATAAA
>JAHDFQ010000010.1:1642-4070 GCA_020628085.1 Saprospiraceae bacterium | reverse complement strand
TAGAGTCATCTCTTCATTATTAACCTACTTCTTCCAAAAACTGCATTTCATACAATTCTCGGTAATGCCCATCTTCAATTTCTAATAATTCATCATGAGAACCCAGTTCTTGAATTTCTCCTTTTTCTAAAACGAGAATATTATCAGCGTGTCGAATCGTGGACAATCGGTGTGCAATAATAATAGATGTTCGTTTACTAATCAGCGTTTCAATGGCATACTGAATAACAGATTCGGTTTCAGGATCAATAGAAGACGTCGCCTCATCTAGTATCAGAATATCAGGATTAAAAACTAAGGCACGGACGAAAGAAATCAATTGGCGTTGTCCCATCGAAAGCGTTGCGCCACGTTCCATCACTTCATAATCATAGCCACCTGGTAGGCGTTCGATAAACTCATGTGCGCCAATCATTTTAGCGGCTTCTATAACCGTTTCTCTTGAAAAAGAGCTATCCCTAAGGGTAATATTTTCTAAGACTGTTCCTGAAAACAAAAATACATCTTGCAAAACGACAGCAATCTTTTTCCGCAAACTGTGCAATTCATAATCTCGAATATCGACCCCATCTACGGTTATTGTTCCATCATTAATTTCATAAAAACGGTTCAATAAATTAATAATGGTTGATTTCCCAGAACCCGTACTGCCCACAACAGCAAGTGTTTCACCTGCCTTTATATCAAAACTAATATCTTTTAATACATAATCTTCCTCAACGTAAGCAAATTTTACATTTTGAAATTTCACATCGCCTTCAAAATTGGCTGCTTGGATTGTTCCTTTGTTTTTAATCGCAAAATCTTTATCTAACACCGTAAAAACTCGATCCGCAGCCACCAAGCCCATTTGTAACGTATTAAATTTATCTGCTAACATGCGCATCGGACGAAATAACATAGACAAGTATAAAGGAAAAGCAACAAAAGCTCCTAAAGTCACATCATTGGTAATATAACCTCGTGCGCCCCACCAAACCAACAAACCCAAAGCTACTGCCGAGATAACTTCAATGACTGGAAAAAAGACCGCATAATATAAAATGGAGTCTAAATTGGCTTGCGTATATGCTCGATTGATTTCTTTAAATTTTTTCATTTCCTGCTCTTCGGCATTGAAGATTTGAATGATGCGCATTCCAGAAATACGTTCCTGTAAAAAGGCATTCATCTTAGAAATCTGTGTGCGTACTTTTTGATAAGCTACTTTGACTTTCTCTTTAAAAATATAAGTAGCAATGATTAAAAAAGGCATCGTTACGAGACAGATCATCGTCAGTTTTACACTTGTATAAAACATCACCGCTAAAACAACAATCAGCGTTAGAATATCTGCAAAAATGGTCATAAATCCTTGTGAAAAGATAGTGTTGATCGTCTCAATATCGTTGATCGTTCGAGTGGTGGATGTTCCAATAGGTGTTTTATCAAAATAGGTCAGTCGCAGATTAGAAATGTGTTTGAACACTGTAACCCGCAGATCACGAATAACGGATTGCCCTAGCCAACTGGTCGAATAAATAAAGATATATTGTAGTACCACGTGTACACATAAAATACCGATAATCAACATCGCTACATTAATCATACCACTGGTATCATACTTAAAAATATAATCATCCACCATGACTTGTATCAAGAACGGACGAGCAATGGCAAGTGGAGCTAACAAAATAGATAAAACACCCGACAATATAAAAATACCTCGGTACGGTTTTGTCAATCGCAAAACTCGTTTGAGTACATCGTAGTCGAAGTTGGTCTTTTTATTAGCATCCATATTTACACAAACACCTCTAAAAGCATTTAGTTTTAAAAATATAGATTCCTATAAAACAAAAAAAGAGTGTATCTCTCGATACACTCCTAGCATGAAAAACGTCTCCGTTTTTAACTAAAAACACACACTATTTTTATGGCTACTACATAAAAAACTTTTTATTGTTTTCTCCTAATTATTGCAAAGCAATAACCTGTTATTGATGATTAGTTGATTGGTTGTTTTGTCTAAATATAGACTAGAAATACCAATAACAAATAGACTAATCAACTAAAATTTGCAACGCAAATTTCGATACACCAGCCAGAGAAAAAGGGGGGCGACTCTCTACCAATACGAGCCGCCCAGAGCTGTGTACCCTTATCAAACTAAACTATTTATAACATATCAAACTTTCTTGATCTGTCGTCTGTACTTCTACAAACTGAGGATATATATTTCTTCTACTCTTTTCTCTTATTCAAGAAAGAGCAATTTCTTTTCAAAGTTGCTCCGATTTCCACTAAAGGGGTAAGTGTCAATCGGAGCTAAATCGGTTACAGGGATGTTCTCGGTTTAGGGATAATTATCATCCATCTGTATGGAGGTTTATGTCTTATCATTCTCTTCATTACTGTGTAAATTCCCTTTGTCGTTAGTCGCAGTGTA
>JAHDFQ010000010.1:0-1542 GCA_020628085.1 Saprospiraceae bacterium | reverse complement strand
TCTTTTGGAGCAAACGAACATTTCCTTTGTTCATAGTTTTGTGTAATCGGTCTCTTACAGTATGTTTGACTCTGTTTGTGTTTTGTGTATAAAACCCTTCAATAATTTTCTTTCAAAAGAAGGACTTTGGGCAATAGTTACTATCGTTTGGGCATGCAACTGACCTTAGATAGAGGGGGGCTACGCCCAAAATCTTTCGACTATTATCTGGTAAAAACAATTTTCTTTACAGGTGGACATTCCAATAATCAGTCGTTTGTAGCAACGAATATTGGTTAATGTCTCTTTTTACTTTTTTGATTGGAAACCGAATATGGTTTCTGGATTTTAGTAGCTTATCAGAAAAATTAGTATAATAACTGTCTTCAAAGTTCTTCAAAAACTCATGCGTTTTTTCTTAAAATCAAAAACTTATGATTTTTGTGAAGAACGACATTATGATACAGGTAATTTTGACTGACTACTCTGATCCTTTACAATTATTAGACAAATCTTATTTTGCCTGTTGTACATGTTTTAAGATTAAACTCATTTTGGGTAGCTGGCTTTCGCCAAAAATAAATTTTACATGCGTTATTCTCTATTTGAGAATCTGTGATTTAATTGTAAAGTTTCTTTTCTTATAGGTGTGTTTTATGGACTTAATAATAAAGTCCGTGATAAGTATATTTATCGGTTTTTAGGATTATTCTTTTTTAAATCTATTACTTTTTCTTTACATCATGCCTTCGTCGGCGAAACTATAATAACCTCTATCAGTAATAATTAAATGATCGAGAACGCTTATATCTAACGTTTTTCCTGCCATTTTCAACTTACGTGTAATATCAATATCTGCTTGACTTGGCTGTGTATTTCCTGACGGATGATTGTGACTCAGTATGATCGAACTGGCAGAATATTCGAGTGCTTTTTTAAAAATAATTTTAGCATCTACAACTGTTCCTGCTACTCCTCCCGTACTGATTTGTACTTTTTGCATCACTCGATTGGCTCTATTTAATAATAAAATCCAAAATTCTTCGTGTTGCAAATCCATCAAAATCGGTGCGATTACATTATAACCGTCTTTACTACTGCGTATTTGTGGTCGATCTTTTACGTCCGATAATTGTCTGCGGCGACCCAATTCTAAACCTGCCGTTATACTAATGGCTTTGGCTTCTCCGATTCCCTTAAATTGCATCAAATCTGATAGTGAACGTCTTCCTAATTCGTTTAAGTTATTTTCGACCGATTGAAGGATGCGCTGGGCTAATCCAACGGCTGATTCGTTTCGAGAGCCAGAACCTATCAAAATGGCAATGAGTTCGGCGTCGGTCAAAATTGCTTTTCCTCTTAGAAGGAGTTTTTCTCGAGGCCGATCTTCTTCAGCCCATGATTTGATGTTTAAGTGTGGTGTTTCGTAATTCGTTGTCATCGTCCGCTTTTTCTGTGTTACACTATTAAGACTCAAAACCTCCTCAGATTCCACAAATCTTTCCATAAAAAAATCAAAAAAGGCTGTTTTTTAAACGTTTGTTAACACTTTAGACGAAAAAA
>JAHDFQ010000202.1 GCA_020628085.1 Saprospiraceae bacterium | reverse complement strand
GAATCCGCTTCCTCCAAATTCCGTTCTTGATTCCGCAACAAACTTTCATAACGCAATTGCAATTCATCATTTTTAGTAGCCATCTTAGCGACCTCATGTTGTGCTTGTTCGCTAATCGTTTTTTGTGCTTGAATAGCAGCATTGAGTTGGTCGATGCGCTGTTCAGCGGTGGTGAGTTGTGTTTGTAACTGAGCCGCTAATTTTTGAGATGCTTCGGCAGCGGTATTGGCTGCGTCGATCTGATCCGTATAATTAGTACCCGTTTTGAGGGTCATTTCGTATTTTGATTTTAAGATGTTGCGTTCCAAATTGGCATCTTCATATTTTTTACGATATTCATTCATCTTGGGCATCATACCATCTTTTTCGGCACGTGCATCTGCAAGTAAGTCTCGTAATTTGGCGAGTTCTTTGTGAACGGAATCTATTTTGGCATTAGACTTTTCTAATAAAATTTCTTTGTCCGCTATCTCTTTGCGAGCTAGTGTGACTTCATTTTTATAAAAATCAACTTGCTTGTCTAAGTCAACTTTGTCCTTTTCTAGTTTTTTAATATTGGTTTCAAAAGGCGCAATTTTGGCAGTAGCTGCATTCAATTCTGTTTGAAGTTGGTTCACTTCATTGGTTAGTGCTTGTTTTTCTTTGCCAAGTTTATTGGCATTGTTAGTTAAAACATTATGCTTTTTTTCCAATTTAGCAAATGCCTTTTCTCGATCATTTTTTTTATTGTTTTTAGGTTTTTCTTCAATTACTGGTGTTTCTGTTTTTTGTGAACCCCGAATAATCCAAGCTAAAACAAAACCTACTGCTGCCGCTATTCCATATAGTAATAAATCCATTTTAATCTGATTTGAATCGTTATTGACCAATATTCTATTTCAAAGATACTCAATATACGCTGAATGTATGTGGCTTGTTCCGATTTACGATTCAATAAATCGCTTAAAACTAGCTCGTTGACTTTTCCCAATCGGCAATTGTTTTCCATTTTTCATCAATACAAAATTACCTTCTATATAATCAATATATTTCCGATGAATCAAATAGGATTTGTGGATTTTAAAGAAATCCGTATCGGGTAATTGTTCCACAAAACTAGCCAATGTTCGAGGAGTCAAATGAAAGGTATCGGATATCCAAACTTTCACATAATTTCCATAGCTTTCTACGTAATATATTTCAGAGCGATTAATATGAATGAGCCGTTTGTCGGATTTGATGAAGAGTTGCGTATCTTCTTTTTCTGAAACAACGACTTCTTTGACATTTTTGATAGGGTTACTTTTTAGCGTATGTAATTCAGAAGCTTTATGTACGGCTTTCATGAACCGATCAAAACGAAAAGGTTTGAGTAAATAATCGCAAACATTGAGTTCAAAACTTTCCAAGGCATATTCTTCGTACGCCGACGTAATAATGACAATCGCTTCAACTGGAAACATTTTTAAAAAGTCAATCCCTTTTATTTTTGGCATATTGATATCCAAAAAAATCAGATCAATAGATTCCTTTTTCAAAGCGGGTAAAGCTTCCATTGCCGAATAATATTGTCCGACAATATGGATAAACGGAACATCTTTTACATACTCCAAAACTACTTTGTGCGCCAGTGGTTCGTCGTCTATTATTATTGCATTCAAAGTCATATTAAATCAACCTTTAGAGAAGCGAAAAAACTATTTTTATCAGTATTAATGTCCAGTTGATGTTGATTGGGGTAACGTAATTCTAATCGTCGGCGAAGATTTTCTAAACCAATTCCTTTTGGTGCAGTATTCGCTTCGTCCACTGAATTGGTGCAGGTAAAAGTTAAAGAATTTTCATTACAATGCAGTGATAAATGTAGATAACATGCCCCTTCGGCTGGTTCGATTCCGTGTTTGAACGCATTTTCCACGAAAGTGATAAATAGCAAGGGTGGAATTTCCAAATTGATCGTCTCGACTTGTTTTTCAAAGGTAAAATCCAATTGTTTATGCAAACGAATTTGTTGTAATTGAATATAGTCTTCGATGTATTTAATTTCCTCATGCAGTGGAACGAGATTCTCTTTTCCTTTATAAATCACATAGCGCATCAATTCTGATAATTGTAAAATTACTTCGGGCGTTTGTTTATCGTTGGTAATGCTAAGTGCATAGAGATTATTGAGTGTATTAAAGAAAAAATGTGGATTAATCTGCTGTTTTAATAAACTCAATTCGGTTTCCGATTTTTCTTTTTCGAGATTGGCGATTTGGCTATTTTGACGATACCATTGATTGGAAATAATGACTGGAATACTCAGGGCAATAATCACAAAAGGCCCTGCACCGCCGTCGCTGGCAAATAGGTTGGTATTGGAGTAATAATTAGATATTTCTAAAGTTTCTACAATTGGTAATAACCGAATGAAAAACACAAAAATGGGATAAGTGACTAATATAATTCCAGCAACTGAAAAGCCGAAATGGATGAATCCTTTTGCTTTCAATATTTTTGGAACGAGCACCTTTTTATTGACGAAGTAATAGAAATAACTTGTTAAACTAATCAGAATATATTGAAACCAATAAACCAAGAACAGCCCTACCAAGTAAATCAGGTTAAAAGAAACTACATCATTTTTAAATAGTCCTTTAATCGCTAACAATGCCGACATCAAAATGAAGACACCCAAAATCACAATATCAATATCTATTTTTTCTAATCTATTTCTGAAATGATGTCCTCTCTTCAAAGATCGACTCGCCGATAATACCAGTTCTGTTAATAACAACGCACCACTAACCGTCAACAAAAAAGACGTTGCAAACTCACCAAATATATCTAAGTCTGGATGACTAAATTGTTCATAATCAACGATGAATAGAATTATTTTTTTTCGCTTTATATACAACAGTATAGGATGAATCACAAAACTATATATCCACAATCCAACACCAATCGCCATTGGAAAGCGTTGTTTAATATCTTTTCTAAAATAAGTAAAGAGCAGAATAGGAGAGAAGCAAATACACAATTTGAAAAATATCAAAAGGTAATTACTCCAACTATTTTTTACGACAGAAACCAATAGTAAATAACTATGAAATAGCAATAACACTATAAATATCCAAACCGTATTGGACACCAAAAATTGTCGGATTTTTTTAAATATTGAATTCATATAGATTACATATTTACATGCAATTACCTAAAAATAGTAATGCCTTTCTATTTTCCATTACAAACGGACTCTTTTTGATGATGAACGGACTTTTTTGTTGAAAATCTCATTAAAAATCCGTTCATCACGACTTTTCGCCTGTTCACCATCCAAAATTGTTAACCCTTGATGTTTGATTTACATTTGAAGAAAAATATAAATTCTTAAAAACGAATCACGATGAATCTAAAAATTTCAAATTTAACGAAAGTGTATAATAATGGAGTGACCGCTGTCGATCACCTTAATTTAACGATTGGTAACGGTATGTTCGGCTTATTGGGCCCTAATGGCGCAGGAAAATCGACACTCATGCGAACGATTGCCACTTTGCAAGCACCTGATACGGGTTCGATTCAATTTCGTGATATTGATGTTATGAATGACCCCATGAGCCTACGAAAAGTATTGGGTTATTTACCACAAGATTTTGGAGTATATCCAAAGGTTTCAGCCCTGAAATTATTGGATTATTTTGCAACTTTGAAAGGGATTGCTTCCAAGAAGGAACGTCAACAAATGATCGATCGGGTCTTGGAAATCACCAATTTATATGATGTTCGTAAAAACCATGTGAGTAGTTATTCGGGCGGTATGAAGCAACGTTTTGGTATTGCTCAATTACTCCTCAATAAACCTCAACTGATTATTGTGGACGAACCTACTGCTGGGTTAGACCCCGCTGAACGACAACGGTTTTTGAATATTTTACGAGAAGTAGGTATGGAAAACACAGTCATTTTTTCCACACATATTGTTGATGATGTCAAAGAATTATGTACCGATATGGCAATAGTCAATAAAGGAAAAATGTTACAACACATCACACCTTTGGAAGCTATTCGATCTTTAGACGGGCAGATTTGGGCACGAAATATTGAGCGAGAAGACTTAGAACAAATCGAAACTCAATATGCCATTTTATCTTCTAGTTATAATCAAGATAATACGATTCAAGTTCGTGTTTTCGGAGCGCAACAGCCTGATGCAACTTTCCAACAAGGAACACCTGATTTAGAAGATGTTTATTTCTTGGCTTTAAAAAACAATAATTAAGATGTTCAAAACAATATATACTTACGAAATCAAATATTGGCTCCGTCAGCCATCCACATATGTATATGCAATCATTTTATTTGGATTGGCTTTTGTCACTATGACGGGCATGGCTTCTGAGTCGCCCGACCGTTTCAATCAGCGATTATCAAATTCCCCTTTTGCGTTGTATGATATGACTAGGAAGTTTTTAATGATGGTGTTTTTAATCTTGCCAGCTATCATCGGTGTTTCGGTTTTTCGGGATTTTAATACTAAAACACATCATATTTTATATTCTTATCCATTTAAAAAAGTAGCCTATTTAGGAGCTAAATTTTTGAGCGCATTTAGCATTTTGATCGGAATATCTCTGATGCTAGGTTTGGGGTATGCTTTGGGTGCGGCGATGCCTTGGGTCACGCCTGAATTGGTGACGGATTTTAATGTGATGGTTTACATTCAACTTTATGGAGTGATTATTATTCCAACCTTATTTTTGATAAGTGTGATCGTTTTTGGAGTGGTGTTATTGACTCGAAATATCTATGCAGGATTCATTTCTGTATTATTAATTATTTTGATTCCGCAGTTGATGAGTATAGTTTTTAAGCAAGGAGATACAGAATTTTGGAGAGCATTGTTCGATCCGTTTGGTTTTAAAGCTATTGCATATTATGCACAGCATTGGAATGTTGCGGAACAAAATAATAGTCCGTTGCCATTGAATGGATTAATGTTTTGGAATCGAATACTTTGGATTAGTGTGACTATATTTATTGGGTTTATTATTTATTTTTTATTCGATTTTCAGCAACAAGCCTTTTCTTTATTCTCTAATCGAAAGAAAGACCCAAGAATAGATAATTCCATTAGTACAATTACTAAAATTAATTTACCTAAAGTTTCGACTGACTTTTCTTTGAAACACCGCCTTACAACTATTTGGAGTTTATCAAAAATGGATTTTCGATACATTATTACAAGCAAAGCCTTTATCTGTTTAGTGATGGGTGGTTTGATGTTTATTTTATTGTTGATGTCGTCGGTCAATGCACGTGGAGAGACGGAAACTTTACCCATGACATGGCAGATTTTGGAATTGCCCAGTACTTTTTACGCAGGTGTGATTAATGCGATTACGTTCTTGTATGCAGGGTTGCTTATTCATCGAGAACGTATGGCAAACATGAATCAATTGGTAGATGTGAACCCAGTTTCTAATACCGTTTTATTGATTTCTAAATTGATCGCCTTACTCAAAATGCAGGTTGTTTTATTATTATTGGTCATGGTCGGTGGGATCATTTCTCAAACGATGAAAGGCTTCTATAATTTTGAAATTGGACAATATTTATTCAATTTATTGGGTATTAATTTGATTCATTTTGTGATTTGGGCGATGCTCGCTTTATTCATTCAAAGTATTTTTACCAATCCATATTTGGGTTTCTTTGTTTTGCTATTTGCACCCGTCGGTTTTATCGGATTGGCAGAATTTGGACCTAAATTTTTAGGTTTGGATTTCTTAGAGCAAATGATGTTTCGCTATAATCAAGCACCTGGCGATGTATTTGGCTTACGCTACTCCGATATGGACGGATATGGCCCGATGTTAGTGCCTTATTTTCTATATAAAATATATTGGCTTATTGGTGGAATGATCTTGATGGTCGGTGGATTATTGATGTGGCGACGAGGATTAGTCAGCTCTTTTTGGGAACGCTTGACTATTGCCAAAAAAAGATTGAGTGGACAAGTATTAGCTGTGTTTTTGACTTTGGTAGTTGCATTTTTAAGTATGGGAACAACCTTTTATTATGAATCAAATATCAAAAACAAATATTTCACTCGAACACAGAAACAAGACGCTTTAAAAGTTGCACAGAAAAAATATAAAGCCTACGAATATATCAATCAACCCAAGATTTCATCCGTCAATATCAACATGGATATTTATCCCAAAGAACGTCAATTTAAAGCATCTGGTTTTTACTGGGTGATCAATAAATCGGATCAAGTCATTGACACTTTGATGCTCAATTATATGGCTGGTGTGAATAATGACTACGAATTTGACGTTCCTGTAAAGGTGCTTGAAAAAGATACGATTGCCAATATTTGTCACGTCGATATGTTGCAATTAGAAACACCTTTACAACCTAATGATAGTCTTAAAATGCGTTTTTCAAACTACAATAATCCTGTGACGAGTTTAAGTACAAATGATTTTGTTAAAAAACACGGTACATATATTGAAGATGATATTTTCCCACGATTTGGAAATTGGTTATCTTATTTCAGAACACAACACATGATGGGAGGACGAGTCGATCATCCACATCCATCTGATTGTACATCTAATGCTTGTGCCCATTCGTTTATGGCAAAAGATGCAGACCGAATTGGTTTTGAGGCTGTTGTAAGTACTTCAAAAGATCAATTGGCCATTGCACCTGGGTATCTACAAAAAGAATGGACAGAAAATAATCGGTCGTATTATCATTATAAAATGGATCGGAAAATAGCGTTATCCTATTTATTTATGTCGGGTGATTATGCGACTCAAAAAGATCATTGGAAAGATATAAATCTTGAAATTTATTATGATAAAAAACATCCCTACAATATTGATCGAATGATGGATGGTCTTAAAGCAGGTTTGGCATATTGTTCTGAAAACTTCAGCCCGTACCAGTTTAAGCAAGCACGAATTATTGAGTTTTCACAAACAGGAAGAGCAACGGCGCATGGTTTTCCAAACACGATTCCAACCGGTGAAGGAGCTGGGTTTATTGCGGATGTCAACGATACTCGAACAGGTGGCGTGGACTATGCTTTTGGAACAGCAGTACATGAAGTAGCACATCAATGGTGGGGACATCAGGTCATTCCATCTGATCAGCGAGGTGCAAAAATGGTCGTCGAAAGCTTGGCAGAATATGTCAATGTGATGGTCAAAAAAGAAGTAAAAGGCATAGATAAAATGCGTAAATATTTAAAATATAATTTGGAAAATTATCTTAAACTCCGAAACCAAGATCGTCGTCCAGAAACGCCAATAATGTATGCGTTTCACGATCAGAACTACATTCACTACCTCAAAGGTGCTTTAGTGTTGTATGCCATGAGCGATTATATCGGTGAAGAAAATTTGAATAATGCCATTCAATGTTTTGTAGAAGAAGTCGCTTATCAGGAAAATGTTTATACGAACTCTATCGAATTGGTCGATTTTATTAAACTAGCCGTTCCCGATTCCTTGCAATATTTAATCACCGATATGTTTGAAACGGTGACTTTGTATGACAATAAAATGGTGGATTGGACCAGTACGCCTTTGGAGGATGGAACATTTCAAATTGATCTTAATTTTAACGTTCAAAAATATCGAAATGGAGATGGAGGAACACCTATTTATAGTGATTTGGGACAAGATTCGATTCGTCATCAAATGCCTGAAATGGAAGCATCTTTACATTCATTACCGCTTGCCGATTATCTGGATATTGGCATATTTGGTGCAGATAAAAAGGAAATTTATCTTCAAAAACATAAAGTAGAAACGATTCATAATCAAGTTTCTATTATTGTCAACGAAGCACCCGTAAGCGTTGCTGTTGATCCGTATTATAAATTGATTGATCGGCATTTGAAGGATAACTGGAAGTAGGGGA
>JAHDFQ010000201.1 GCA_020628085.1 Saprospiraceae bacterium | reverse complement strand
CAGAAAGTACAACTGCGAATGGATTTGAGTTGTTCCAAAATACACCTAATCCATTCAAAGAAAGCACAATTGTTTCTTTCAATTTACCAACTGCTTCTAAAGCATCAATCCAAATATTTGATGTTGCAGGTCGTGTATTACACGTAGTAGAAGGTGACTTCAACAAAGGTTATAACCAAGTTGAGTTGAGTCAGAAAGATTTGGATGCAACTGGTATTTTATACTACCAATTGGATACTCCAACAAATAGTGCAAGTAAAAAGATGATTATCATCAAGTAAAATAATAGTTGTAAGGTCTATATTTAGACCTTACACTTTTACAAAATAGTTCATGTCACAGCCTCTTTTGCAGTTGCAAAAGGGGCTTTTTTTTATGTAAATAATTTGTCAAAATGTAAGTCAAATAATCGAGTTTAAATACTTATTTTTGAATAACGTATGAAATACACTAACTTGCTTCTATGAAAAAAAATAAGACTACGCTACTTTCTATATTTCTGATTTTTGCTTATCAACTACTTTTCGCTCAAATTGACCACTTCGAAACCATCGTTTACGAAACAGATACTTGGAACTATCGCTTGGCTGTTAGTGAACCACCTGTGGATTGGATGTCCAAAGATTTTGATGATAGCAACTGGCAAACAGGAATTGGCGGTTTTGGTTATGCAGATAATGACGATAACACAATTGTTAATAGTTTGAATGGTGTTTATTTAAGAATTGATTTTGAAATCGTTGATATAGAAGAAATTGAGACGTTGTTGATAGATGCTGACTATGATGATGGATTTATAGCATATATCAACGGAACACCTGTAGCTCGTTCCTTAATTATTGGCGATCCACCTACGTATAATAGTTCTACCACAACCGATCATGAAGCTGTATTGTATCAAGGTGGTATTCCTGAGCGTTATGTGGTGAATAAAGATATATTACAAAACGGGTCAAATACACTCGCTATTCAAGTTGCTAATTTTGGAACAGACTCGTCGGATATGTCTGCACGTTTTTTCTTATCAGCAGCAATCAATCAACAAACGTTCCATTATGGTGAAGTACCTGATTGGTTTAATACTAATATTCCAGAAGTATTTACATCTTCAAATTTACCCATTTTTGTCATTAATACGAATAATCAACCCATTGTGAATGATCCAAGAATTGTAGCTCAAATGGGAATTATCAATAACGGTGAAGAAAATAGAAACTTTTTGACAGACCCTTTCAATGAGTACGATGGTCGAATCGAAATAGAAACACACGGAAATTCTTCTCAATTCTTTGAAAAAAAGAATTACAGAATAGAAACTCAAACTGAAAATGGTGAGAATAATAATGTGCCTTTACTAGGAATGCCCGAAGAAAACGATTGGATTTTACACGGCCCATATTCAGACAAGTCGCTTTTAAGAAATGTATTGAGTTATCATTTAGGAAGTCTTACCGAAAGATGGGCACCAAGAACAGCCTTTTGTGAACTCATTATTAATGGAGATTATAAAGGTTTGTATGTTTTAACTGAAAAAATTAAGCGAGATAAAAACCGGTTAGATATTGCAAATGTACGTCCAGAAGACACAGAAGGTGATGAGTTGACAGGTGATTATTTATTTAGAATTGATTGGGCAAATGATGCCGTAGATGCGGATGGTTGGACTTCTTTTAATGGCGATCACCCGTTCAACTATGGTTATGTAGAACCTAATTTTAAAGATATTCAACCTGAACAAAAAGAATATTTGATTAATCATATAGCCACGTTTGAAGATGCTTTGTTAGCTTCGGATTATCAAGAGACATATAAAGATTACATTGATGTCGAATCTCTAGTCGATTATTTTCTAATTAATGAATTAGCTAAACATATTGATGCTTTCAAGTTGAGTTTTTATATGTACAAGGAAAAAGATAGCAAAGGCGGTAAAATTAATTTTGGTCCAATTTGGGATTTTAATTTGGGCTACGGAAACTACGATTATGTTTGTGATAATTCTCCAAACGACTGGATTTATCCGTGTACAGCCGTACCCACTTGGTTTGATCGCATTATAGAAATAGATGAGGTTCAAGATCGAATTTATTGTCGTTGGAAGGAACTACGATCAACTGTTTTAGACCCTAATGAGGTTATCAATTTTATAAATAGTCAGGCTGATTTGTTAGACGAAGCACAACAGCGAAATTTTAACCGCTACCCTGTTTTAGATCAATATTTATGGCCCAATAGCTATATCGGTGGTACTTATGAAAATGAAATCAACTTCCTAAGAAACTTTATGTTATTAAGAATTCGTTGGATGGATGAAAATATTCAGTTGGTTGATGTTTCTAGCTGCGATCAATTAACTTCCATTAAGAATATAGATACAGATGTGGTTGTTTCAGCTTACCCAAATCCAGTCATTAACGAATTGAACTTTAAATATTCTAGCTCTACTATTGAACGTCCTATATTATATATATATAGTGTTAACGGTCGATTAGTACATCAAGAACAATTGACGAATCAAATAAACCATTCCATTAACACCCAAAACTGGCAAAACGGTCTATATATTTATAATATCTCCAAAGAGGATAAAATTTTGAGTTATGGGAGTATTATCAAATAAAAAACGTCAAAAAAGGGCTTTTTTAAACTAAAAATAAACTTAATGTAAAATAAACACTAAGAAATTTTTGCTTTTTGTATTTTTAACACTAACTTCGATTTGTTATTTAATATTACTCATTTAACATAACTAAATCAAGATAGTATGAAACTCCTACTCAACACAAATTTTATAAAGATATTTATTCTTCTCTTATCTACATGCTCTATAAATGGTCTATATGCTCAAACAACTGTTTTCGATTTTGAAGCGGCAGCTACTTCTAACGATTTCTTAGGTTGTGGCGGTGGATTCGGCGGTGGAGTACCAATAGGTATTGTTGCAGATCCTATAGCCCCTACAAATATGGTATTTGAAGTTACTAAAACAGCTTCTGCAGCTGACTTTGCTGGTATATGTACAACTGACCCAGCCGTAATAGATTTATCTGTTGATCATCAACTTTGTATTGATTTTTATACTACTGATGCTTCTGGAACTCTAAGAATCAAATTAGAGGAAGAGCCTGTCGTAGGTGCTACACTCTGGGAATACGAATTTGTAACCTCTAATGGTTGGGGGACTTATTGTATTGATACTAATACTCCATCTGTCCAAAACCCAGGTGTCACAGCAGCTGGGAACGTTTATGATAGATTAGTGGTTTTTCCAGACTTTGGAGCGGTTGGTACTGGTACAGACGAAACTTATTATTTCGATGACGTTACCGTAAGTCCTGTTACTTGTGATCTAATTGTTACTAACAACAGTGTTACTTGTGATGCTTCTACCGCAGGCATAGATACCTACACAGCAACGTTTGACTTCAACCAACCTACTGCCCCTGGTGTTGCTGGAACATATACTCTTACAACTACTTCTGGAGGTACAATTGGTGGAGATGATCCTGATATGATGGCTAGTGGTACAATCACTATTACTGGAATTTCTGAGGGAACTAATGCCGATATCAACATTACAGGAGGTACAGGATGTAATATCTCTACCACTCAATTAAGTCCAGCATGTACCCCACCTTATGACATTACTTTTCAAGTCGATATGTGTGAACAGATTGCAAATGGAGGGTTTGATCCTACAACTCAATCTGTATTTGTTACTGGTGGAAATGCTAATCAAACGGGTAACTATTTTGATTGTGGAATGGCATTGACAGATGCTAATATGGATGGTGTTTATGAAATTACCAATACTTACCCAGACGGTTATTCCATTAACTATAAATTTTTGATAGGTGACCAAGCATGGGCAAATACAGGAGCTTGTACAGGTGCTGGCTATGAACAAATTGTTGGCCCTTGTGGAAACGGTGATCGAAATTTTGTAGTATCAGGATCAAATGCTACCATTCCTGAAGTCTGTTATGCTTCATGTACGGCATGTACAACATGTAGCTGTGATCTTAGTTTAATTGCTGGAACAGCTACTTGTGATGCTTTAACTGGTGGAGTTGATACCTATGAAGCTACTTTTACATTTTCACAAACAACAGCACCTGGAGTTGCTGGTACGTATACATTAACAACGACTTCTGGAGGTACTATTGGTGGAGATGATCCCGATATGATGACATCTGGAACCATAACAATTTCTGGTATCCCTGAAGGAACTGACGCTGATTTGGCTCTAACTGATAATATGAATTGTAACTTAAATGTTACGGTTACGAGTCCCGTTTGTGCGCCTTCGTATAATATTACTTTCCAAGTCGATATGTGTGAGCAAATAGCGAACGGTGGTTTTGATCCTGCTACTCAAGCTGTATTTGTAACAGGTGGAGCGATTTATCCAAATTGTGATATGGCTATGACTGATGGGGATATGGATGGTGTTTACGATTTGACAAGACCATATTTAGATGGTACAACTTTTAATTGGAAATATTTAATTGGTGACCCCGCATGGGCAAACACAGGTGCTTGTACAGGTGCTGGATTTGAGGCAAATTTACCTGCTCCTTGTGGTTTTGGAGCTTTTTCGGACAGACAACATACCGTAAATGGGATGGATGAAACGCTTTCAGTCGTTTGTTTCAGTTCATGTGATCCTTGTACAAGTTGCGTTGCTGGGGCTGGATGTACCGACCCTAATTCTGTAAATTATGATCCTACTGCTACAGTAGATGATGGTAGTTGTGAATATATGTATACATTCAATGTAGATACGAATTGTCCTGATTTCCAAGATGCACCTCCAGCAGATCAAACTATTAATTTAGTTGGACTAACTGGACCAATTTTCGGATGGTGTGGTGGATGTAATGATATGACTAATAATGGTAGTGGAGTTTACACCGTTACTTTACAATTACAACAAGGTTTAGTTTTAGAATACAAATACCAAACACATGATGGTGCTGGCGGTTGGTTAAACCAAGAACAATTGGTTGATGATGTCATGGCTGGTGGTACTTGTGCTCCCGTGACTGATGGTGCTAATTTCGCCAACAGACAAATTACTTTACCCGCTATGGATATGATGTATAATGACGTATTTGGTAGCTGTGATGCTTGTCCTGTAGCTTGCCCACCTTCATTAACATTATCTGCTGGTGAATCTGGTACGGTAGACTATGAATCAAGCGGAAATATTTCTTCTACTTCAATTATTGCTAGTGGTGCAATGATTGATTACGATTCGGCAACGGACATTGATTTGAATCCTGATTTTGAAGTAGTTCTAGGTGCGGTATTCTGTGCATTCATAGATGGATGTGGCGGTGCAGCTATCAATAGCGATGATACTTCAAATTTACAGCAAAGTGATAATAATATACAAGATAATAAAAACGTAGAAACGTCTAAAGAATAAAATAATTGGAACAAGTCAGTAGCCTACCTCTTCATTGAGGTGGGCTATCTTTGTTTTAAGACATTTCTATGAGTATAAACAATATTCTTACACTGTAAAGCGTATATCTTTTTGTACAAAAAACACTAACTTAGAGCTTTTGAATTAGACATTGTAATAACATAATATTTTATGTTGACATGCTATTTAAATAATAACCTCATACATTAAAAATTAAAATCAGATTAACTTATGAAAAGATTTCTTTTCAGTTTCGCCTTCATCCTAATCAGTACGTTTCTAATGGGACAAAATGCTAAAATAGAACAAAAGATTACAAAATTACTCGATCAAATGACGCTTGAAGAAAAAGTAGGTCAAATGACGCAGTATTCTAGCTTTTTTGATGTAACCGGCCCAGCACCAAGTGGCGGTGATAATAAAAACAAATACGATCAAATTAAAACGGGTCAAGTTGGTTCCATGCTAAATGTTCGAGGAGCAAAGCAAGTACGAGAAATGCAAAAATTAGCGGTTGAAAATACACGCTTGGGGATTCCGCTCATTTTTGGGTATGATGTTATTCATGGTCACAAAACAATTGCTCCAATTCCACTAGCAGAATCTGCCAGTTGGGATATGGAAGCGATCCAACGTTCAGCAGAAGTAGCTGCTATAGAAGCAGCAGCAGAAGGACTAAATTGGACTTTCGCACCTATGGTTGATATATCCCGTGATGCCCGTTGGGGACGTGTGATGGAAGGTGCAGGAGAAGATCCATTTTTAGGTTCTAAAATTGCCAAAGCCCGTGTTCAAGGTTTTCAAGGAGACGATTTGAGTGCAACCAATACCATTGCTGCTTGTACCAAACACTTTGCGGCTTACGGTTTCGCTGAATCTGGTAAAGACTATAACACCGCAGATATTGGAACTTCAACGCTTTATAACATCGTTCTACCACCATTTAAAGCAGCTGTTGATGCAGGTTGCCGAACATTCATGAACTCTTTTAATGAATTGAATGGTATTCCCGCCACAGCGGATACGTATCTACAAAGAGACTTATTGAAGGGTGAATGGGGTTTTGATGGATTCATCGTATCAGATTGGGGTTCGATGATTGAAATGGTGGCACATGGTCATGCTGAAGATGGCAAACACGCTGCTGAACTATCAGCCAACGCAGGTTCTGATATGGATATGGAATCTCATGTTTACGTCAAACATCTTAAAAACTTGGTTGAATCTGGTAAAGTAGATATCGCTCATGTTGATGATGCCGTTCGTCGTATTTTGAGAGTCAAATTTGAATTAGGATTGTTTGATGATCCGTATAAATATTGTGATGAAGCGAGAGAAAAAGAGTTGTTGTACAATGCAGCACATACAGAGGCAGTCTTGGATATGGCTAAAAAATCTATCGTTTTATTAAAAAATGAAAAGAACATTCTTCCATTAGCAAAATCAGGTCAAAAGATTGCTTTAATCGGTGATTTAGCGGATGATAAAAATAGCCCACTCGGTAATTGGCGTTTAGCCTCTGATAATAATACGGCTGTTTCTGTTTTAGAAGGCATGGAAAGTATGAGCAAAAATACCATTACACACGAAACTGGTGTACAACTCTACAGTGGTGATGCCTTTTTTCATCAACATATCAATATTAATACAACTGAAGCCAATGGTATTGGAAAGGCCGTTGAAGCAGCTAGTCAAGCTGATGTCGTGGTAATGGTTCTAGGAGAACATGGTTTCCAATCGGGTGAAGGTCGCAGTCGTGCTAATATTGGATTGCCAGGTATGCAAGAAGAATTATTAAAAATGGTATATGCCGCTAATCCTAATATGGTATTAGTCCTAATGAACGGACGTCCGTTAGCTATTCCGTGGGCTGCTGAAAATGTACCTGCGATTGTCGAAGGCTGGCAGTTGGGTTCTCAAAGTGGAAATGCTATTGCCAGTGTATTGTACGGTGATTACAATCCAAGTGGAAAACTACCGATGACCTTTCCAAGAGATGTCAATCAAGTTCCAATTTATTACAATTACAAAAACACAGGTCGCCCTGGCCCAAAAAATGAGGTATTCTGGTCGCACTATTCAGATCAAACGAACGCACCACTCTACCCTTTTGGTTACGGATTGAGTTATACGACTTTTGAATATTCTGAACCAAAAGTCACTACCATGGGACGTACAGCGGATGTGACCGTTACGATTACCAATACAGGAAAAGTTGCTGGAACGGAGATCGCACAACTCTATATTCGGGATAAAGTAGCCAGTGTCACTCGTCCTGTAAAAGAACTCAAAGGTTTTGAAAAGGTCGTCTTAGAGGCTGGTGCATCGAAAACGATTACTTTCAAGTTAACAGAACAGGAACTTGGTTTCTATAACAATCAAGGAAAATATATCGTCGAAGCAGGTCAGTTTGATGTAATGGTCGGAACGAGTTCTGCGGATACAAAGAAGGTTTCTTTTTCGATTAAATAAACGTTGTTTTTATTAGTAGTCCCACT
>JAHDFQ010000200.1 GCA_020628085.1 Saprospiraceae bacterium | reverse complement strand
AACCAATAACCAATAACCAATAACCAATAACCAATAACCAATAACCAATAACCAACTATCATGAAAAACATCATCTATATTATCACAAGTATCTTTATCATTGTTTTAATGACCAGTTGTGCCAAGATCATCCCATCTTTTACGTCCTCCAAAAAAGGTAAATTATGTACTACAGAAAAATGTATGCAAGCAGATCATTTTTTTTGGGAAAATTATCACGCTGGGAATTACGATAAAATCCCCGAAATACTGAATCAGTTAAAGGCCGCTTACCTATCTGCTCCAAATGATTATCGCTTGGCAGCGCATATCGGTTTTACTCACGCGTGGGCATTAAATGAGTCGCATAGACTAAAAAAAAGGTCAGCTTTAGCGATAGATCATGCTGCTTTAGCAGTGAAATATTTTGATGAAGCATTTAAGTTGAATCCAGACAAAGATTGGCGATACTTTGGCTTTTATGCAAGTTTTATACTAGCGGAAGGAAGTATTCATAATGATATGAAACGTCAAACTGAGGGTTACTTCAATATGAAAAAAGCGGTACGTAAATATCCAGAATTTAATTTATTTACTTCGGCTTACACACTAGGAATGTCAGGTGATCCAAAACGACGAAAAGAAGCAATTGAACAACTTTGGGAAAACATTGATAAATGTGTAGGTAAAAAAGTAGATCGTAGTAATTTAGATTATCGTAAATACGCGGATCAAAAAGAAATCAATACCAGACAAAGTACTTGTTGGAATACTTGGATTGCTCCCCATAATTTAGAAGGATTTATGATGATTTTAGGCGATATGTTGGTGGAAGAAAATGACTTAGATACGGCACTTATGGTATACAAAAATGCTACGTACATAGAAGAATATGAACGATGGGATTATAAAGAACATTTGGAAGATCGAATCCGTCAAATAGAACAAACAATAGATTTAAAACAACAAATCGGAGACGTGAAATTCATGCCATTTGATGGATGTATGGTCTGTCATCAAGGACGTGATCTTTCGACACCAAATAATGTACACACATTAACACTACAAACGCTTGAAATGAACTAATTTATGTATAAACGAGCAGCTTTTAAGGAACTCATCGGATTCGATCATACTTGGATGGTGATTAGTATCATTGTCATAAGCGGAGTCGCTTTTCCACTTGTCTTTTTCAACGATACATTCGCAAATTATTTAAAATATATATATATAAATGTATTAATAGGATTGATATTTTCTTCGGTTTTAGTATTGGGTAACTTAGCTGTTTTTTATGAAATATCTAATAAGTATGTGTCTGATATTCAGAAGTTTAAAAGAATGATTATAGTGAGCATGTCTGGACAGTTTATTTATACCATAATGGCTGCTTCCATCATGCAGATGATTCCAGATATGATATTCAAAGGAACGATCTCTCCTGAAAATACCATCCGTGCAATAGTTGGTTCAATGCTCTGTGTGTTTATTGTTAACGGTCTGTACTTAACTTTTTATTATATGAATGCCTTAAAGAAATCGATCAAAAAGCAAGAACTATTAAAGCGTCAAAATGTAGAATCACAGTTAGAAATACTTAAAAATCAAGTACAACCTCATTTCTTGTTTAACAGCCTAAATACGCTCATTAGTTTGATTCCAGAAGAGCCAGATTTGGCAGTCGATTATGTCCAAAAATTATCTAAAGTGTATCGTTATATTTTAGAAATAAAGAACAGTAAACTCATACCGCTTCAAGACGAAATAGACTGCGTTAAAGCCTATTTATTTATGTTAGAAGTTCGATTTGGAGATAACTTGATCTATGAAATTGAAGAAAATTTAGAAACAAACAGTCAACTACATATTGTCCCTTTATCACTACAATTATTAGTTGAAAACGCAGTCAAACACAACGTAATATCGAACAGAAAACCGTTAAGAATTTCTATTCATAAAAGTGGAACAGATCAACTCCAAATTAAAAATAATTTACAAGTAAAATCACTGTCGTCTCCTTCCACGGGAACGGGTTTAGAAAATATTAAAAGTCGTTACGGCATATTGGGAGATTATACAGTTGAAATCACTAAAACAAAGTCTATTTTCTCGGTCACCTTACCGTTAATTGAAGTGCAATAAACTCGCTATTTATGACTAAAATATTAATTGTTGAAGACGAAAAACCTGCTGCAACGAGGTTGTCTAAATTAGTCAAAGGACTAGATACTAAAATCGAAATTATTGGAATAGTAGATTCTGTAGAAGATGCGGTTTTTTGGTTCGAGAACGAGCAACAACCTGACTTGGCCTTCTTTGATATTCAACTAGCAGACGGGCAAAGTTTCCAGATTTTTGAGCAGACCAATGTCGCTTGTCCCGTTATTTTTACAACTGCTTTCGATCAGTATGCAATCAAAGCATTTAAGGTCAATTCGATTGATTATTTACTCAAACCCATTGATCCTAAAGAACTAGAACAAGCATGGCAAAAGTATCAAACGACACATCGAAGAAATGACCAAAGTATCACTCAATTATGGACAGCTTTCCAGCAAATCAATGAGCAAAAAAACTTTAAAGAACGATTTTTAATAAAAAAAGGAGATCAGTATAAGTATTTGACCATTAAAGAAATAGCTTACTTTTATTCCGAAGAAGGACTTACTTTTATTATGTCTAATGATGGGAAAAGATATGTCATTGATGATAAATTAGACCAACTTGAAAATACCATAAATCCCAAATTGTTTTTTAGAATCAATCGGAAATTTATCATTGGAGAGAACGCTATTCAAAAGATTTCGACTTACTTTAATAGCCGCCTTATACTCAATGTTCAACCTTCATTTGATGGTAATATTATTGTTGCAAGAGAACGAGTGGGATCGTTTAAAGAGTGGTTGAATTAAAAAAAAATAGGTATCGATGGGGGTCGATACCTATTTTTTCGGAATTTGGGACTCAATGTATTGAGCTATTGTAATGGTTTATTTACTTTTTCTTTTTGCCTGAGGAACAGATGATTTTCCCTTTTGTCCAGGTTTAGATGGGGCTATATTTCCAAGGTTTTTGGCTAAACGTGCTGCTTTATTTTTCGCTTTCTGAGCCTCTGCATTTTTTCTAGCTTCGTTTCTTTTTTGAGTTTTATTTTGCATGATAATTACAATTTAAAATGAATAATTATTAAATACACCTCAAAGACAACCGAATTAAAATTAGGTCACTGCTTTTTTGTAATTATTTTCTCAAAATTTTTTCCATTTTTCGACCTTTTGCCAATTCATCAACGACCTTATCTAAATAACGAACTTTCTGGGTCAACTCATTATCAATTTCTTCGATTCGATAGCCACAAATGACGCCTTTGATTAGGTGTGCATTGGGGTTCAAAGTAGCTCTTTCAAAAAAGGTTTTAAAAGTGACCTTCTCGTCAATTAACTCTTTTAATGCTACTTTATCAAAACCCGTCAACCATTCAATAACTTGATGTAGTTCTGCTTTGGTTCGACCTTTCTTTTCCACTTTCGTTACATAATGTGGATAAACGGATGAAAAGGTCATATTAGCGATTTGTTCGTTGTGTTTGGCGGTGGTTTTCATGAGTTAGATTTTAACTTAATTCGATTGAATAGCAGTTAAGATGCTTGTATATTCCACTAAAAAATCAGGATTGTCAAAAACGGTAAAAGAAGAATCTCTTTGTATAGTAAGCGTGTCCTCATTGATATTCATTTGATAAAAAACATAGCTGTAAGCACCTTGTGCGTATTTTATCAGACCACTTTCATTTTCTTGTGCAAAGTTTTCTACAGAAATAGCTTCATCTTCGTTGACCCAAAAAGAATCAATCTGGATATTATCGTCTGTTCTAGTGATCGTCAAATTATTTTTGAAGAAAGTAGAAGTATCAGTAGTAATAGAATCTTGAGTTGAAAATACAATATTTTGAACTGCAATGTCCTTGTATTGTCCAATAAAAGGTGTGAATGCATCATTCATTTCTTGCTCTATTTCCTGCGAGTTATCTGTCATTGTTTGAACAGCATCATCATCGTTTTTGCAGGAAAAACAACAGATTAGAATGAGTAAAAAGAAAATACTATTGAGAATGTTTTTTATAGAAATCATGATCCTGAAAGTATTGATGGATAAGTCTTTTCTCCAAAGATAAAAAAATAACCTACTCCGCTAACTCAAACTGTAATTTCGCTAAATGCTGGTACGCACCATTATCTTTGGCCGATAATTCTTGGTGTGTCCCTTGCTCAATGATCTGTCCATTTTCTAATACATAAATACAATCTACATCTCGGACAGTAGCCAAACGATGCGCAATAATGATCGACGTACGACCCTCCATTAGTACGTTTAAGGCATCCTGAACGACTTTTTCAGACTCAGCATCTAAGGATGACGTCGCTTCGTCTAAGAGCAAAATAGATGGATCACGTAAAATCGCACGTGCAATAGCAATACGTTGTCGCTGACCACCTGATAATTTGACGCCTCGTTCTCCAATCATCGTTTCTAAACCATCGGGAAAAGACTGAATAAAATTCCACGAATTCGATTTTTTAGCAGCTTCTATAACTTCTTCTCTACTAGCATCAGGTTTTCCATACAAAATGTTATTTAAGATCGTGTCGCCCAATAAAATGACTTCCTGGGGAACAATCGCCATATTGCTACGCAATGCACTAATTTGATAATCTTCTATATCTTTTCCATCTACTTTGATCGCTCCATGTTGATATTCATAGAAGCGCAGCAGCAATTGCATAATCGTTGATTTTCCTGCTCCACTCGTTCCAACTAAAGCGACTTTTTGCCCACTTTTGATATTCATGCTAATACCTTTTAGTACTTCAACATCTGATCGAGTAGGGTAGTAAAATTCGACATTTTCAAACTCGACATTTCCTTTAAATCGAGTAGAATGTACAGTTTGTTCCACTTGTTGTAGGTCTACTTCTGCTTCCATATTAAGAATTTCTCGAATGCGCTCTGTCGCACCCACTGCACCCAATAATTCCGTATAAAAATTCCCCAAACTTGCAATAGCGCCACCAATAATAGCGGTATAAGAAACGAACGCTAACAAGTCACCCGACATGATTTGATCGTTTTGAACCATCATAGCTGCTTGCCAAATAATATAGCACAACGCTCCAAACAAAATTGTAACAATAAACACCGAGAAAATCGCTCGCCCACGTGCATATTTCATGGAAATAGAAACAATTTTTTCATTAGCATCCCAATATCTTTTTGACTCAAAAAGTTCATTTGTGAAGGTCTTGACTGCTTGAATCGTTTGAATAGTCTCGCTCAACAAAGAGTTGGTATCGGCAATAACCGTCTGTCGTTCTTTAGATAAAGAGCGAATATATCGTCCAAAAAACATAGCAATAATAACGACTACTGGAAACGTCGCTAACATAATGAAAGTCAATTTTGCACTTGTGAAAAAGAGCAAGGTGACACTACCAACAAGTATAATAATCTGTCGGACAAATTCGGCAAGCGTAATCGAAAAAGTACTGTACAATCGCTCCACATCAGAGGTCAAACGACTAAGTAATTCACCTGATTTATTCTGCTCAAAAAAGGGAATGGGCAGTGCAATAATTTTATTATAAACAGCTTTTCGTAAATCAGCAGTTGCATTTTCACTCACTACGGCAAATAACATGACCCGAAAATAAGAAACTAAACCTTGAAAAATCAAGATTCCAATCATCAACAAACCAAACTGCATTAAACTCAATTCAAAAGCAGCTTCTCCACCTTCGGCGGCATTGACCATCCATTTAAAAATAGTGAAAAAAGATAAGAAAACGACACTGGAAATAAACAGTAAAACCAGACCAATAATGAGCGACCATTTGTACGGAGCTACAAATCTGAAAACCTGCATAGATTCTCTAAGGGTTTCTCTAGTGATATTAGGTTTAGGAGCGTCGTCATCTATGTTGCTGGGGCGTCCGTGTCGTTGTGCCATAATTGATTTGATCTTGGTTTGCCTACAAAATTACATTAATAAACACCGAAAAGAGAAATGGAGTTGTCAAACTTTGTCGGAGAGAAGTAATTTTATACTGAACAACGTTAAAATAGATGCTTTCATATTGTAAGTGGTTTAATACGTTTCGTAAAGCTCCATTTTTGTATTAATATTGTGTTTGCTTGAATTCTTATTCAGTATTAGGATTCATTTTAATAGAAAAAAAGTCCATTGCAGTAAATATATGAAAGATATTATAGATTTGATTGGAAGGATTTTAATCGCCTTCATTTTTTTGTTTTATGCTTATGATTTAATTGCTTTTTTTGGAGCAAATAAAGAATTAATGGTTGATTACGGTATCACTTTTCAGCAAGATTTACTGTTGTATGCTGCAATTTTTTTATTAACCCTCGGAGGAACATTAGTTTTGATCGGTTATCGTGCTTCACTCGGAGCTATACTGCTTTTGATTTATTGGATACCCTGCACTTTTATTGTACATTCTTTTTGGAATGATGCACCTGAATTTGTTCGAGTAGAATCAATGGAATTTATCAAAAACCTGGCTATTGCGGGAGGTTTGCTGATAATTTTAGTGAACGGAGCTGGTCGATACAGCGTAAAACGACTTTTTGCTACCACAAAGGTGTAGCCTTGCTATTCTAAAACATAAAAGTTTTCTGATTACTTTTTTTTATTCAAACTAATTTCGTTCTTTTTTTTGTAAAATCCTACCTAATTTTCTCTGATTTTATACGGAGAAATAAAACAAACATATTAAAATAAGTATAAATTGTTAATTTTTATAACACTGTAAATCAAGTGCTTATAATTTTTGTCAAAAGCTATTTTAGATTTTAATAAGAAATTTACTTTGGAAGGTTGACGTGGAACTTGTGGAAATGTGTATTTGTGAACCCTATAAAACGCCTCTATATTTGAACTATCAAAGCGATTCAAAAGAGAATTAATTTGATGAAAGGTTTAATGCAGGCTTATTATTTGGTATGTTGTTTACAATTTATATGACGAACAAATTTAATACCAAATTTTAGAAGACTGAAAATGGCTTACAAAAACGTTCTAAAAAGTTAAGGGGTTTTAGATATAAGTTAGAAAGTCATTTTCAGTTCTTTTTTGTTTCCTTTCATATTATTGAACAACAGTAGAAGTTATTAAAACTTTTCTTAAAAATATATAATCCAATTTTTTGAACATATCAATCCTAAAACGTCCCGAGGTCAATTAATTTCGAACAAATTATAATCCTTGTTAACACAACCCATTTATCCTGAAAAAACGACCAGCGTTTAGCGTTGGCAAATTCAATCTCGGGCGTTTTTTTTTATTAAAAATTGGCATTACTGTAAGAACTCAAAAAAATATAGTATTCATTGACAATTAACATATCCAAAATTTGAAAATGGCTGTACAAAATTTGTACAGCCATTTTTTTTGATATCATTTTCATCTCACAACTTCACTTTTCGTACCTTGCATAAATAAAATAAGAAAATACTATGAATAATAATGATATTATCCGTCGATTACGCTACACGTTCGATTTCGATGATGACACGATGATAAAAATATTTGGATTAGCAGACTATGAAACAAATCGGGAAGAAATCAGTGCTTGGCTCAAAAAAGAGGACGATCCAGATCAGAAAAAACTCCACGACCTTAAACTGGCAACATTTCTAAACGGACTAATCAACCTCAAACGAGGCAAAAGAGAAGGTGAACAACCTAAACCAGAAAAACGACTTAACAACAACCTCATTATGCGTAAACTAAAGATTGCGCTCAGTCTCAAAGATGAAGATATTATTGAAATACTAGATATACAAGACTTTCGCATCAGTAAACATGAGGTAAGTGCCCTTTTCCGAAAACCCAGTCAACGTCAATTTAGAGAATGTAAAGATCAGTTTTTAAGAAATTTTATCTATGGCTTACAGAAGAAGTACAGAGGTAGTTAGGTAA
>JAHDFQ010000199.1 GCA_020628085.1 Saprospiraceae bacterium | reverse complement strand
TTGACGGATTAATAGATTTGTTTTGCACTAATTTTACTGACGAACTACTTAAATATTTGAACGTTTAGATTAAACTATATCTACACAATAACTTCCTTCTCATTTTGGATAGTCAACACCTCATTGTCCATTAAAATTTGCTCTAATGCCAACGTTTTAGGAACTTCGTACTTGAAGAAGAACTTCATCGTATGGACTTTACTTTCGTAGAAATCTTCCCCATAAGGTGTGTTACCTGTGATCAATGCCGTTTTTGCAACAATAGCTTGTTTCAACCACTGCCAAGCGATAACAATCGTACTTGCAAATTCCATAAACATATTGGCATCCATCAAGAAACGCTCAAAATCGCCTTTCATCGCAAAACCCATTAAATGCCCCAACACCTTTTGAGTAGTACCCATTTTACGCGTTAATATTTCAGCATAAGGTTTTAACTCATCGTGTGTCATGGCATCTTGGATAGTAGATTGGATTTCTTTCATTAATAGTTGTAAAGCTGCACCATTTTTCATGGTTACTTTACGACCCAATAAATCCATAGATTGGATACCCGTCGTTCCTTCATAAATCGACATGATTCGAATATCACGGTAATATTGTTGCAACGGAAAATCCATACAGAATCCATATCCTCCTAAGACTTGGAGTCCTGTACTGATAGAAGTTTTACCCATCTCAGAAGGGTAAGTTTTGGCAATCGGAGTTAATAATTCTATTAATAAATGTAAATCATCTTTTTCTTTTCCGTCTTCGACGACCATATGTTTATCTACTAATTTTCCACACTCAACTAGCAAACTTAGACCTCCTTCTGTAATTGCCTTTTGCAACAACAACATACGGCGCACATTGGGATGATTGATGATAAATGTTTGTCCTGCTTCTACGTTTTTCTTTCCACTTGATTCAATTTTTCGACCCTGTGGACGTTCTTTTGCATATTGTAAGGAAGCATGATAAGCCGCTGTAGCAATGGCAATTCCACTAGAACCCACCGCTAAACGAGCTTCGTTCATCATTTGGAACATGTATTTCAAACCCTTATGTGGTTCACCCACCAAGTAACCAACACAGTTGTCATCTTCACCATAAACGAGATGTGTGGTCGCATATCCTTTTTGCCCGACTTTCTGAAAATCCCCAGCCGTGAATACGTCATTATAGGTCAATGAGCCATCTTCTTGTGGACGATGTTTGGGCACAACAAACAAAGAGATACCTTTTGTTCCAGCAGGCGCACCATCAATACGAGCGAGTGTCAAATGCACAAAGTTTTCACCAAATTGATGATCCCCACCAGAAATAAATATCTTCTGTCCTTTTATCTTATATGTTCCATCTTCTTGTGGAGTGGCAGTAGTCGTAATATCCGACAATGAGCTACCCGCTTGTGGTTCAGTCAATGCCATGGTTCCCATCCATTTACCTTCTAGCATCTTAGGAACATAAGTATCAAACAGTTCTTTCGATCCGAACGTACGAATAAGGTTTGCTGCACCAGAGGTCAATCCGACATAACCAGCGACATTATTATTTGCTGCATCAAGAATATGGAAGACCGCACCATACATCATCTGTGGTAGCTGAATACCACCTTGATCGTAATCGAACCAAGGACCGATGAATCCGTTTTTTGTCGCCATATCAATGAACTTCTTAATCTGCGGGTGTACGGTTACTTTTCCATCATCATAAGTCACTGGATTGGCATCCATTTCTTCAAAGTATGGGAAGAGTTCTTTATCTGAAAAATCCTTTACAGCATCTAACATAATGTCAAAACTCGTTCGATCGTAGTCTTGAAAGCGTTCGTATTGCGTTAACTCTTCTGCATCATGCACATCGTACAATAAAAAACGCATGTTATCCAAATTCGTATATTGATCAGCCATCGGAAAAATAATTTATAGATTAATTAATATCAATGAAAGTAAGAGCACTTTATTTTTGTTCAAAATATTGGTCTAAATTACACCTTTTTAACCAAAAAATCCAGATTCTTAGCGAATATTCGCTAAAATGACATTTATTAAAGACTTATATTATAAACCAACCTGTATGAAGGTAGTAACCAGCAATTATTGCTTAGGGGTAATAAATATATATTTAAAATAAATATTAATAAAACGAACTATAATTCAAATATTTTGAGTGTCGAAAAAAGCAATTTCCAGAATTTTAACCGCCCGATAGGGAGAATTTTTAAATTTTGGAGTTGAAGCGGAAAAAATATTAAAAATCTAGGTTAAAAGTTCTGAGAAATATGCGATTCGACGAGCTTTTTGGTTCTTTTTTGCGGTAAAAAAGAATAAAATTATATATGAAAAAAATCAAAGCGAGAATCGCTAGGTGGTAACTAGTATGTATTGTCTAGCAGTGGTATCGAATGTACTTTAAATAAAATTAATCAGTACCAAAATACCCTTCGTTTGAAAAAAAAAGATATTTTTAGATTCTTGTAACAACCAAAATGGAATAAAATGAATCGAAAAATAAGAATGGGAATGGTCGGCGGTGGCCGAGGAGCATTTATAGGTGCAGTACATCGTATGGCCGCGGCTTTGGATGGAGAAATAGAACTGGTTTGTGGGGCATTCAGCAGCAATGCCGAACGATCTAAATTATCAGGTGAAGATTTATACTTGCCACCAGATCGAGTGTATGCCAATTATAAAGAAATGATCGAACAAGAAGCACAACTACCTTTGGGTGAACGAATGGATTTTGTAGCCATTGTTACTCCAAACCATGTACACTTTCCACCTGCAAAAATGGCTTTGGAACATGGCTTCCACGTGGTTTGTGATAAACCATTAGCATTCGATATGCAAGAAGCAAAAACACTAGAAACACTGGTTCAAGAAACAGGCTTACTCTTTGCGTTGACCCATAATTATACAGGTTATCCAATGGTAAAACAGGCAAAAGCCATGATAAAAGCAGGGGAAATAGGAGCAATTAGAAAAGTGATTGTGGAGTATCCGCAAGGTTGGTTATCTACTCGATTGGAAGCAACCGACCAAAAACAAGCTGCTTGGCGAACTGATCCTAAACGCTCGGGAGCAGCTGGTGCAATGGGTGATATCGGGACACATGCCGAAAACTTAGCCGAGTATATCACGGGTCTTCAAATTACGAAATTATGTGTTGATCTGAATATCGTTATTGAAGGTCGTTTGTTGGATGATGATGGTAATATTTTCTTAGAATTTGATAATGGTGCAAAAGGTGTTTTAATCGCCACGCAAATTGCAGCAGGCGAAGAAAACAATCTTCGTATTCGTATTTATGGAGAGAAAGGCGGATTAGATTGGCGTCAAATGGAACCCAATAGTTTAGTAGCTAAGTGGTTGGATCAACCAATGCAAATTTATAGAACAGGCGTGGGCGAATTGTATCCAGAAGCACAAGCGCATACTCGCATCCCTGCGGGACATCCAGAAGGATATTTAGAGGCTTTCGCCAATATTTATAAAAATGTCGCACACTGTATTCGAGCAAGATTGAATGGGACTGAACCAGATCCATTACACACCGATTTTCCAACAGTTTCAGACGGCGTGAGAGGCATGCACTTTATAGACAAAGTAATCGAATCGAGTAAAAGTGAAATGAAATGGACGGATTTTTAACGAATCTATATGATCTTTAGGTTATTTAATGCTGGTAACCTATCTTTGCACGAAATTGTGAAAGGTAAAGTAACTCCAATATTATGAGCGATCAACAGCAAAACAAAGCAGTACTCCTTTTAGAAGATGGTACTATTTTTTACGGTAAATCAGCTGGAAAAATAGGAACAACCACTGGTGAAATCTGTTTCAACACAGGAATGACAGGTTATCAAGAAATTTTTACCGATCCGTCATATTACGGGCAGTTATTAATTGCAACCAATGCACACATCGGTAATTATGGTACAAAACACCTCGATACAGAATCAAAATCCATTAAAATAGCAGGTTTAATCTGTAAAAACTTCACCAACTTATATTCACGGGAATTAGCCGACGAATCTATCCAAGATTACTTTGAAAAAGAACAATTGGTAGGTATTTGCGATGTGGATACCAGAGCAATCGTTCGCCATATCAGAGATAAAGGAGCGATGAATGCCGTTATTTCATCAGAGGTGACAGATGAGGCAGAATTGAAAAAGATTTTAGATGCTGTTCCAAATATGGAAGGATTAGAATTAGCATCAAAAGTCAGTACAGAATCTGCATACTTCTTAGGTGATCCAAACAAAGAATTTAAAGTGGCAGTTTTGGATTTAGGTGTGAAGAAAAGCATTTTAGAATGTATGGCAGAACGTGGATGTTACCTTAAAGTATTTCCAGCGAAAACTACCTTCGAGGAAATGAAATTGTGGAATCCAGATGGTTATTTTTTATCAAATGGACCAGGTGATCCAGCTTCTATGCCTTATGCTGTTGAAACAGCAAAACAAATCCTCGCTGCAAATGAACCTTTGTTTGGAATTTGTCTAGGACATCAAATACTAGCTTTAGCAATAGGTATTCCAACCTATAAAATGCACAACGGACACCGTGGAATTAACCATCCCGTTATTAATTTGAACACAGGAAAATGTGAAATTACGAGTCAGAATCATGGCTTCGGCGTTAGTCCTGACGCAATTATGGCGAACACCGATAAGGTAGAAATTACCCATAAAAATTTAAATGACGATACGATCGAAGGTATTCGAGTAAAAGGCAAAAAAGCATTCTCGGTACAGTATCACCCAGAAGCATCACCAGGTCCACATGATTCTCGCTACCTGTTCGACGAATTTGTTAGCATGATGAGCCAAACAGTGGTTGCAGGTTAATTAACAATAACTTAAAGAGCGGTATGACCGCAATGTTTATAAATCTTACCTTATTGTAGATCGAAAAAACCAATTACCTAATTTGTGTTTAGATATACGAATTTGGATAATTATTCTTTTTACATCAAAAATCAATTAAGAAATGAGTTCAATTTTAGATATTCGATCTCGCGAAATCCTCGATTCTAGAGGAAATCCAACCGTAGAAGTAGAAGTGTTAACAGAAGACGGGGCCATCGGACGAGCAGCCGTACCTTCAGGCGCATCTACAGGAAAATACGAAGCAGTAGAACTGAGAGATGCTGATAAAAGTCGCTTTTTAGGAAAAGGGGTTTTGAAAGCATGTAAAAACATAGAAGAAGTCATTCGAGAAGAATTGATAGGTGTGGATGTATTCGAGCAAGTATATATCGACCAATTGATGTGTGAAATTGACGGAACTCCAAACAAAGCAAAACTGGGTGCCAACGCTATTCTGGGCGTTTCCATGGCAGTCGCAAAAGCTGCTGCTAAAGAAAGCAATCAATCGTTATATCGTTATATTGGAGGTGTAAATGCACACGTATTACCCGTTCCAATGATGAATATTTTGAACGGAGGATCACATGCTGATAACAGTATCGACTTTCAGGAGTTTATGATTATGCCTGTCGGGGCAGAATTTTTCTCAGAAGGTTTGAGGATGGGGGTTGAGGTGTTTCACCATCTGAAAGATGTCTTAAAAAAGAAAGGATATTCGACCAATGTAGGTGATGAAGGTGGTTTCGCACCAAGTATGAAATCCAATCACGAGGCTATCGAAACGGTTTTACAAGCCATTGAAAAAGCAGGTTTCCGTCCAGGCGAGGATATTTTGATTGCCATGGATGCAGCAGCATCGGAGTTTTATAATGAAGAAGAAAAAGTGTATCATTTTCATCAATCAACAGGTGATAAACTAAGTACAGCAGACATGGTTTCTTATTGGACAGATTGGTGTAATAAATATCCAATTTTGTCTATTGAGGACGGATTACACGAAGATGATTGGGCAGGTTGGACAGCGATGACAAAGGCTATTGGCGATAAAGTACAAATTGTAGGTGATGATTTATTTGTTACAAATACAAAGCGTTTGCAAAGAGGAATCGAGGAAGACGCTGCCAATTCTATTTTGATTAAGGTCAATCAAATTGGTACGTTGACAGAAACAATCGAAGCGGTTCGTTTGGCAACTCGCAATGGAATGACCAGCGTCATGAGTCACCGATCAGGAGAAACAGAAGATACAACGATTGCAGATTTGGCAGTAGCTTTAAATACGGGTCAAATCAAAACGGGATCCGCTTCTCGTTCAGATCGTATTGCAAAGTACAATCAGTTGTTAAGGATTGAAGAAGAACTAGGCGATTCTGGAATTTATCCAGGTAAAGCATTGTTGGGGTAAATTCTGTATCTTTGCGTCCAAATCAGACCTAATATGGCTATCAGAAATAATCCTTTTCGACCAATTATTAAAAAAATACCTGCTCCTTTTCGGAACAAGTATTTCCTTACAATTGTCTTGTTCTTAGCGTGGATGATTTTCTTTGATAAACATGATATGCTGACCAATTTCAAATTGAGTCAAACTCAGAAAACATTGGAAGAAGATTTGAGTTTTTATAAAAAAAATATCAAAGAGATAAAAGCAGATCGCTTAGATTTGGAACAAAATAAAGAGAAATTCGCTCGGGAAAATTATTATATGCAAAAGAGCGATGAAGATGTTTTTATTATTGTTGATGAATCTGAAAAGAGTCAGCAAAAGTAAAATTTGTTGGATCAATTAGAGAATTGTACATTTGTGGGAAATAGGATTTAAATAAATAAGCATAGTTTTATTAGTAACTGTCAAATCGTACCAAAAAAGATTTAACTGCTTATTTCTTTAGCTTCGTCAAAATAAAGTAAACCTAATTACCAATTAACTAATAACTATATTACCAAGTTGCCCCGCAACTTTAAATACAAACCAGTTATATATGTCAGTATTAGTAAATAAAGATTCTAAAATTATTGTTCAAGGATTCACTGGGAAAGAAGGTGGTTTTCATGCCGAACAAATGATTGAGTACGGCACCAATATCGTTGGTGGAGTAACGCCTAAAAAAGGTGGTCAAACACATTTGGGTAAACCCGTTTTCAACACCGTATCAGAAGCTGTTGAAAAAGTAGGTGCAGATACAACGATTATTTTTGTACCGCCAGCATTTGCAGGAGATGCCGTTATGGAAGCTGCTGCCGCAGGTATCAAAGTTATTATCTGTATCACGGAAGGTATTCCTGTTCAAGATATGGTGAAAGTAAAGGCTTATATTTCTGATAAAGACTGTATTTTAATTGGACCAAACTGCCCAGGTGTCATCACACCAGAAGAAGCAAAAGTAGGTATCATGCCAGGTTTTGTGTTCAAAAAAGGACGTATTGGAGTAGTTTCTAAATCGGGTACATTGACCTATGAAGCAGCTGACCAAATCGTAAAAGCAGGTTTAGGTATTTCTACTGCAATCGGTATCGGTGGTGATCCTATCATCGGAACGCCAACCAAAGAAGCAGTTGAATTATTAATGAATGATCCTGAAACGGACGCTATCGTAATGATTGGTGAAATTGGTGGTAATTACGAGGCTTTAGCAGCAGAATATATCAGTTCTACAGGTAATAAAAAACCAGTTGTCGGATTCATTGCAGGTCAAACAGCACCAAAAGGTCGTACAATGGGGCATGCAGGTGCCATCGTTGGTGGACATGATGATACGGCCGAAGCGAAGATGGCAATCTTAGCTAAAAACGGTATTCATGTTGTGAAATCTCCAGCAGAGATTGGTAAGACATTGGTTGAAGTCATGAATAAATAGAATATTTTTTTATTACGAAAATAAATAATTGCCTTGTAGATCATTGATCTGCGAGGCAATTTTGTTTTAAAACAAAGAATAGAAATTCATTAAAAAAGATATAACTTTGTATAAGTAAGGGGTGCTAAAAAAACGGGCAGAAATTTCGAGATCAAAAAAATATTGAAATAGCCGCAGAATAAGGCGTTTGAAATATTATTTTGGTCTCTTTAAGAGAAATTTTTCTGCCTGTTTTTTCCCCTCGAACTACTTAATAATGCCCTTTGTACCTCTGTGTCCTTGTGGCAATTAGAAGTCAT
>JAHDFQ010000198.1 GCA_020628085.1 Saprospiraceae bacterium | reverse complement strand
TCTGTAGGAGTAGCTATAGAATTAGCAAAGAAGACAAAATATCAAATTGACCTGTTGTGTGTACAGAACAATATGACACTTATTCAAGAAATTGTAAGTACTTTCAAGGCTGATAATATCAAGATTCATGTACTACGACCATACTGGTATTTTACCTTACCTAATTATATATCATCTAAAATACAATTAAAAAAAATCTTATTCTTTAAATATAGGAATCTTTTAAAATCTTATGACGCATTTGTAAGTTGTAAGTTTGATGATTTGTTTTTAAAGAAAGTGCTAAACAAAGAGGTACATACACAATATTTTTTTACGAATCATGGTATCTCCAATAGAAAAATTTCATTTTTAGATTATGTCTTAGACTATGATCTGTTTTTTATTTTAGGTTCAAAGGAAAGAGAGATTCGGGATGAATTAGGTCATCACAACTATGCAGAAGTAGGCTTTTTGAAGCCTGATGCTTTGATACATGAAATTCCAAAAGAATTTTTTAAGAATAAGCACCTTACTTTCGTTTACAACCCTCACTGGGAAAAAGGATTGACTTCTTTCAATACGTTTGCTGAAATACTGCTATCTTTTTTCTCAAAGGAAAAGAAATATAATTTAATTTTTGCGCCTCATGGAATCTTGAAAGAGCGAAACACCAGCTACCAAAGAATAGTAAGTAAATTTAATGATGTAGAAAATATTTTAATTGATTCTGGAAGCGAATACAGTAATACTATGACATATACCAAATATGCCGACGTTTATATTGGAGATGTTAGTAGTCAAGCACTTGAGTTTGTATACTTTAAGGAACGACCTTGTCTATTTTTAGATGCTTACAACATTAATTCAAACGCTTCTGAACGTCCACTATCCTGGGACTTAGGTGAGGTAATCAGTGATCCTAAAAATTTAGAAATAGCTCTAGAACGAAGTCTTTCTATTTTTGAATCAAAGTATAAAGCAATACAACAAGTATTCAAAGAGGAAATGTTTTATGAAGACCCACAATATTCGCCCTCACAACTTGCCGCTCAGGCAATTATTAACAAACTACAATAAATAGCGTATGCAAAGTAGTTATTATTAGCTTGATTAAGCTTTTGACAAGTAATAGACTGCCACAAACATGTTATTTAATTCTATTGAATTTGCTTTTTTTTTACCAATCGTTTTCTTTTTATATTGGTTTGTTTTCAACAAGTATTTAAAAGTACAGAATGTATTTTTACTAATTGTTAGTTATATATTTTATGGTTGGTGGGATTGGCGATTCTTATTTTTAATTATCTTCAGTTCTTTTGTGGATTATTTGATCGGATTAAAATTGGCAGGAGCGTCATCAGCTATCCGAAGAAAACAACTATTAAGTTTAAGTATTGCTGTCAATCTGGGATTTCTAGGCTTTTTTAAATACTTCAATTTTTTTGCTGAGAGTTTTGTTGAAGCATTTACCTTATTTGGAACAGAGTTAGATATTGCCCGATTAAATATCATACTACCTGTTGGTATTAGTTTTTATACTTTTCAGACTTTAAGTTATTCAATAGATATTTACAGAAGGCGATTGAAACCCACCTCGGACTGGATTGCGTTTTTCTCTTTTGTGAGTTTTTTTCCTCAATTAGTCGCAGGACCAATCGAACGAGCCTCTAATTTGCTACCTCAGTTTTATGAAAAAAGGAAGTTTACTTATCACGAGGGAGTTGATGGAATGCGTCAAATACTTTTCGGTCTATTTAAAAAAATAGTTATAGCAGATAATTGTGCTGTATTTGCCAATAATATTTTTAATAACTACGGTGACTATTCAGGAAGTACTCTACTGATTGGCGCATTATTTTTTGCTTTTCAGATATATGGTGACTTTTCAGGATACTCAGATATTGCTATAGGAACGGCTCGCCTATTTGGGTTCGACCTAAAAAAGAATTTTGCATTTCCTTATTTTTCAAGAGATATTGCAGAATTTTGGAGACGTTGGCACATTTCTTTATCGACATGGTTTAGAGATTATGTATATATTCCATTAGGTGGGAGTCGAGGAGGACTTTGGATGAAAGTGAGAAATACATTTATCATATTCATAGTAAGTGGATTTTGGCATGGTGCCAACTGGACATTTATAGCGTGGGGAGCATTGAACGCCTTATATTTTCTTCCTCTTTTACTAACAAATCGAAATAGGGTACATACAGACATTGTAGCACAGCACAAATATTTGCCTAGTATTCGTGAACTACTACAAATGGGAGGAACTTTTTTTATAACCCTACTCGCATGGATCTTTTTTCGGTCAAATACAATCAGTGATGCCTTCCTTTATATTCAAAAAATCTTTACGATAGCATTATTTTCAAAACCAGAAATATTTCCATTAAAAATTCTCTTACTTATCATTATTCTCTTGATGGTGGAGTGGATACAAAGAGATAAAGAACATGTACTACAGTTTGATGTAACAACACCTAGATGGGTTCGTTGGTCAAGTTATTATATGGTAGTGGTTTCCATATATTTCTTAGGTAATTTTCGACAGAACGTTGAATTTATTTATTTTCAATTTTAAGTGTGTATCATAAATGGGTAAATTTATCACTCATAGCATCTTTTTTGTACTAGGCTATTTAGTTCTAAATGGTTTATTCTACATGTTTGTTACTACCCCTGCTGTTTATACAAATTATGTATTCAATGAAGATAATATGGATCAATATCATTCTTTTTTGGTTAGCGACTCACATGGAGCTTGTATGAAAAGCATTCCCAATGAATACGGAATTTATAATTTTTCATATAGAGGTGACAATTACTTAGATATGTATTTGAAAGTACAGTATTTGGCAACTCAATTGAGTACAGAGGATACTATTTTTTTAAATGTAGATAGCCACTTATTTTCTAATTATCGAGATAAGTCAAGTAATGCCAAGAAGAATATTATTTATGCAAATTATCAAGTCAATAACCTTTTAGAATCGGAAGAAGTCAAACAAAAACTGAATAACAAAAAATATTTTAAATATTTACCGCTTTTAGATATTGATTATGGTGTTTTTTACTATGATTATTTATTACCAGAAAAAGCAGCTGCTTATCATAGAAGTTTCGCCGATTATAATGAGAAAACGCAGCGAACTAAATGCCAAAGAAGATATGAAACGCAGTATCAAAATAAAACGAAGAGCGAAAAACAAGAGCAATATTTAGAAAAAATCATTGAGATTTGTGAAGAGAAAAATATAAAACTCATAGGCATTCAGTATCCTTTAGCTAAAATGTATTGGAATATGATAGAGAATAATAATTATAATACGACATCTTTGCTAAAACAATACGGTATAGAGGTGTATGATTTTCATGATTTATTTTTTGAACAAACAGACTGTTTTTACGATCAAGATCATTTAAATTTAAAAGGGTCAAAACTATTTTGTGAGCAGATTAGTAAACTAAGAAGAGATTAATAACTACTTATTAATTTTTCTGTTAATCTAATCTATATATTTCT
This sequence comes from Saprospiraceae bacterium, assembly GCA_020628085.1. Lineage (GTDB taxonomy): Bacteria > Bacteroidota > Bacteroidia > Chitinophagales > Saprospiraceae > JAHDES01. The sequence continues at coordinate 4,546 of JAHDFQ010000198.1, read as the reverse complement.
TAGGAACATTCTATTTCCAACTCATTAGACTTCAAGCAAATGAATCCAATATCTAAAATTAGTGCTTTTATTCATCGAAAAAAACTGATCCATCGAACGATCAATTATGTTCGCAATCGAATCCCATTTGCACATACATTAAACCATAAATACGATTTACAGACGCTAGAAGTCATTAAAAAAGTTTGTCAAACAGATAGTAATTGTATTGATGTAGGCTGTTTCAAGGGAGACATTATGGATTTTTATCTAAAATACGTACCAAATGGTACTCATTTTGGATTCGAGCCTATTCCTTCATTTTACGATCGTTTAGTAAAAAAATATCAGAAAGGAGAATGTATACTTCATAATGTAGCTCTAAGTGATCGAGCTGGTACGGTAGAGTTTAATTATGTAGTGAGCGATCCTGGATATAGTGGTTTTAAAGAACGGACATATAGAACCGATCACGAATTAATTGATAAAATAAAAGTCAAAGCAGATACATTAGATCATATTATTCCTGACGACATCAAAATAGACTTAATTAAAATAGACGTTGAGGGAGGGGAGTTTTTAGTCCTTCAAGGAGCTAAAGCATTGATAAAACGATGTCAACCAATTATCGTATTCGAATTTGAAAAAGGTGCTGCAGGTCATTATGGTACGCAGCCAGAAGATATTTTTAATCTGTTTGAGCAGCTAAATATGAAAGTTTCCCTCATGGAAAGGTTTTTAAAAAGTAAACCTAGTTTATCAGTTCATGAATTTAAGCATCAATTCGATACAAAAGAGAATTATTACTTTATAGCTTATCCTTCTACATTTGAACTCTAGATGTCATCATGTCTGTAAAACCTAAAATATTACTGGCTACTACACATTGGGAAAATAATTCGCATCACTCCTTTTATTCAGGATATCAACGTTTAGTACATTATTTGAAAGCATCTTTTGATCTAACTGTCGTAACCTGGGGAGTTGAACATAAAGAAGTACGAACGGATAATATTCGTGTGATTATTTTAAAAAGTGCTGGTAAGACCTTTGTAAAAAAAAGATATATAATTTCAAAATATTGTAGCGATCACGGAGAAGAATTTGAAAAAGTTTTTTTATTATATTCAGATATTGGTATTCGTTTAAATTCAAATGTACACTATATATCCGCCGTTCATAATCTGAGTAGTATTGGTCGATATAATTCCATTAAGGAACGGTTTATTTTGTGGTTAAAATCAAATTTAATTGAACCAAATGTATATCGAAAATCATCAAAAATTATATGTGTTTCTGAAAACATAAGAGGTATTTTATCCTCTAAATATGGTAAAAAAGTCGTTTTTATACCACATGGTATTGACATACATTTTTGGAAGCCACAACCTGTTTTGAATACTAAATTTTTGGCACTCAAAGAAAAATTTTCAACCATGGCTCTTTGTGTAGGAATCAACGGAGTGGATATATCACAAGTTGAACGTTGTATTCAGCAATTTCCTGATACCCTTTTTTGCCTCTTAGGAAGTTTTGAAATGGACTATCCGAATGTTCGTGTTTTTAAAGGAATCTCGGACGAAGATTTGAGAGATTTATATACGGTTGCAGATGTGTTTTTTCGTCCATTAACTTTTGCAACTGCTAATAATTCTTTGTTGGAAGCGATGTCTATGGGAAAAGAAATTGTGATTACAAAAACAGGAGGTGTAACGGATTATGTCACCAGTAATCATGTCTGTTTGGCAAAAGAAGACAACTCTGATTTTGTAGATAACCTACAACAAGTTTTACAAGGTCAAATACAATTACCTACTGTAGAAAATCTAAGAAATTATACGATTAATACATTCAGTTGGGAGGTAATTACTAAGAAAATAGGAAGTTTACTTCGTTAACACCATAAAATAAGCCACAGGAAATTCTCGTACACCAGAATGCTCTAATTCTATTTTAGAAAATTGACCAAACATTCTACGGAGACTATGTTCTGTAAAACGCCAATAATCATGTGGTTCATCATGCAACGGATACATGGCTGGAACAAAGACGACCAGCGTTCCATTTGGTGTCAGTGCTTCATATAATTTTTGAATTGCTGTTGAATAATCAAACACATGTTCTAAAACATTCATACATAAAATCACATCAAAAACTTCCTTGAATTCCATTTTGGTGACATCTATAATCTGATGTCCAAAATCTGGATTAATGTCAGATTGTATGAACTCGTTTGTATCATCAAAGTAACGTTTAGCAGAGTAAAATTCTTGTCCATTTAGTTTTTTCCCACTACCCAATTCGAGTATTTTTTTATTATGCACACTTTTAGCATAGTGTCGAATTTTTCTATCATTATACCTACGAATACCAAAAACGAGGTTGATGATAATACGAATTAGATTTTTCATGAAGTTGATTTAAGTAATAAGCGATCATATACTGCTATCCATTGCTTTACCATGACCTCTACTGAAAATTTTTGAATCACCGTTTGACGTGCTTGTTGAGACATAAGTTTTTGTCGATCAGTGCTCAAACTTATAGATGTTTGTAGTAGCGATGTTAGTTGTTCTACATCAGCGACTTTATACAAATAACCATTTTTTCCGTGTTCAATGACCTCATTTCCACCAGTTGCTGCTGTAGAAATAGTAATTAAACCTGACGACATACTTTCTAAAAGCGAAAGCGATAAACCTTCTTGTTGACTACTTAGTACATATATATCTGATGCGGCATAAATAGGAGGTAGTTCATTATTGGATACAAAACCTAGGAAAATAACTCGATCTGTTATATCCAGATCCTTACATAGTTGCTCTAGTTTTGACCGATCTGGCCCGTCCCCTCCAATAATTAGATAGGTATTAGATGCCTTTAATTTAGCGAACGCCTCAATTACATCTTCTACTCGTTTTTCGAAAACCAACCGTCTGATAGTTATAATAACTGTGGCATCTTCTGGTATATGATGATCCTTCCTAAAAGTACTTGTTATATCAGGACTAAAAATAGATGGATTAACGGCATTTGGAATCACTTCTATCTTTGACGGATCAACGCCAAACTGTTTCGCTCGTTCTCCCATTTGTCGCGAAACAGGAAAGAGATAATCACAATTTTTTAAGGTGAATTTTGTGAATCTTGAAAAAGGATGATTAGTTGGTAAAAAAAACTCTGCACCTTGTGATGTGATTACATGTGGTAAACCGAACTTTCGAGCCAGTAAAGCACCAATAAACCCTCCAGGAATAGCCCATTGAGAATGTATAATATCAATTTTATTTTTTTGAATTATTTTTTTTCCTGTTTGATAATATTGCCATAATAGAAATGGAATCTGAAAAAAACGTAATTTATTTTCCTTTAGTTGTGGGATGATACCAGGTGGATACACTAATTTTTGAGTAGAGTTAGGGATAGAATAATTAAAACGAGTAATACTTAATTGGTTTTCTGAAAGAACAGTAGGGTTATCTTGGTCAAATGTATTTGGAGCAACTATAAAGGTTGAATGACCTTGTCGTTTAAGTTCTCTCGCATACTCTAATATCCACGGACCAAAGAAATCACCTTCGTATCTGGGAAAACTACTGGTTATTTTGAGTACATTCATTCTTTATCAAATTTATCTTTTTTCATTTCCCGAATAATATACTCAATCAAAGTTCTATTTTTAGATTGTAAATCACCAATGATACCTAAAGCAAAAAAGTTGGTACTAATAATAATAAAAATTGCTCCAAAAATAAGTGATTGGATTTTACCATCACCTCCAGCTCCAAAGAAAAAATCGAAGATAAATCGTCCTAAGGGTATAATACCGATGGTCAAAAACAAAACACCCATCCAGAAAAAAACCTTCAAGGGTTGATACATAGAATATACTCGCACTAAATCCATTCCAGATTTACGGACATGTTGAAAAATATTTTTAAATAATCGTGACGGTCGAGTAGGAGCGTTTGTGGTAATATCAATACTCACTAATCGGAGTTTTTTACGGGCTGCTTGTAATGTAGTATCTAACACATAAGAAAAACTAGAGGTGACATTAATTTCTATCATCGAACGACGAGAATAAGCCCTGAAACCACTAACAGCATCTTTTAAGTTAGCTTCTCCTGCTAAAGATCGGGTTAGAAATGTGCCAAGCCATTGTAAAAATTTTTTAAGCGGCGAAAAGTGTTTGATTCGACTCGTTTGTCTATTACCAATGACCATATCCGCTTTTCCTGCTACGATTGGATGCACTAAATCTGGAATATAAGATGATGGATATTGATTGTCTCCATCCGTATTTACTAAAATATCAGCACCCAACCGAAGGGCGTTTTCCATTCCAATTCGGAAAGAATTACCCAAACCTAAATTATTAGGATTACTGATAATATGATGTACTCCGAGACTATTTGCAACTTCTACGGTTTTGTCACTACTACCATCATCAATAACTTGAAACTCAATTTTATCAATACCTTTTATAGCCTTTGGTATGTCTTTGAAAACCAAAGGGAGTGTCGTTTCTTCATTGAAGCAAGGTATTTGTATAATCAAATACATG
>JAHDFQ010000197.1 GCA_020628085.1 Saprospiraceae bacterium | reverse complement strand
CAAGTAATTTTGTCCGACCGCTTACCCATACACCTCTAGCATTTTTTTCAAGTCCTTTAGGGTGTTCGCTTCTACTGGTTTTTTATCCGTTCTCCAACGAAGCATTCTTGGAAAACGTAGAGCAACACCTGATTTATGTCGACTAGATTCATTGATTCCTTCAAAAGCAATTTCAAAAACCAATTCAGGATTGACACTTCGGACGGGACCGAATCGTTCTTTGGTATTTTTCTTCACCCAAGCTGTAATTTTATTAAATTCTTTGTCTGTCAGACCAGAATAGGCTTTCGTAAACGGCACTAAATTCTGTTCGTCATCCCATACGGCAAAGGTATAATCCGTATATAAATTGGCTCTTCGTCCATGTCCTTGTTGCGCATAAATCATAACAGCGTCAATCGTTAGCGGATCAACTTTCCACTTCCACCAATCTCCTTTTTTTCGACCGGACCGATATTCAGAATCTAGTTTTTTGACCATTAGTCCTTCACTTAGATATTGACGGGATTGATCTCTTTCATCAGCGGCTTGCTGCCAATTGTCCAATTCTAAAACCTCTGATAGAATTAAAATATTATTAGGATGATTAACAACTAATTGTTCTAATAAAGCACGTCGTTTGCGCAACGGAGTGGTTCTAATATCTTCACCCTTATATTCTAATAAATCATAACACATCAAAATCACGGGAGCAGATTCAAGGATTTTCTTGGTGACATTTTTTCTGCCAATACGTGTTTGAAGTACATTAAAACTAAGAGGTTGCCCATCTCGAAACGGCAAAATTTCACCATCTATGACGGTTCCATTAGGTAGTATTTCTGCTAAAGGATGATATTCTGGGAATTTATCCGTCACTAATTCTTCTCCTCTCGACCAAACGAATAAATGATCGTCTCTTACGATAATTTGTCCACGAATCCCATCCCATTTTCGCTCTACTTGCCAATCTTCAACACTTCCTAATACTTCGGGTTCTTGTTCTAAGGCATAGGCTAAGTAAAATGGATAAGGGCGAGAAATGTCATCCATCGCACTTTCTGAACGTATCAATTCATCGTAAGTGACCGTATCAGGCGTCCATTTTCCCATCAAACGGTGTGCAATAGCATTTTCTTCTTGATCTTCAAATTGAGCCAAAGCACGCATCATTAGTTTTTGAGAAACGCCAACTCTAAATCCACCTGTTATCAATTTATTGAATACAAAACGCTCTTCATATGTCATACCTTCCCAAGCATGAATAACCGTTTCTTTTTTAACAGCATCCTCTTTTTTATCCAGATTTTTAATCACTTTGATCCAGTGAGAAAGTGATCCATCATGTTGTTCGGTAGGAGGTGGAAGTACTAAGGCGATTGTTTCCGCCAAGTCACCTACCACGTGGTAACTTTCTTCAAACAACCACAATGGAATATTCGATAATTCGGCAGCCCATTGACGCATCAAACTAGTTTTGACCGTACGCTTGGGTCGGCGATGTGATAAAATAGCAATAGCCCAAAGCCGATCTTCATCATCCACTTTACCGAAATATTCTACCAAGGCTGCTACCTTCACCAGGGTCTTAGTGGTTTGGTCGAGTTGAGTGAATAATTGGGCAAAGTTTTTCATAATTCTAATTTTCGATTTGGGGAGTGCTTTCTTTTTTAGTATCGTCATCGCTGTCAATACTTTCACCTGTAAATTCAGTATCGGCAGACTGTGCATCTATCCCAATAGAATTCAAGTAATTGGTATAAATAGAAGTGTAACCATGGGTCACAATGACTCGACTAGCTTCCGTAGCAGCAACGGCTCTATTCAAATCCTTCCAATCAACATGATCGGACAATACAAATCCTCGCCCTACCGCTTTACGTCTTCTCGCTCCTCGTAGGGTCATCCAACCAGAAGCGATACCAATAGAAATAGGTTTGAATTTTTTCATCCAAGTCGAGTTAAGTGCAGAGGGTGGGGCTAGCACTAGATTGCCTGGATAATCCTTAACGGGAACATCTTTGGTTACTCGAATGGTTTCAGGTAAATCAATGCCTTGCGCCCGCATGACCTCGTTGATGTTTTCAACTGCACCGTGCGTATATATTTTTCCAATCGAACGATCCAAACCTTGTAAGATTCGTTGTGCTTTTCCGAGTGAGTAACCTGTGATGAACGTTACTTTTTTATCGGCCGCATTTTTGCGCCACCAGTTATTTATATCTGCGAAAATTTCTTCTTGTGGTTTCCAATCATAAACGGGTAAACCAAAGGTAGATTCAGTGATGAAGGTATTACACTTAACGGGTTCAAAGGCTTCGGCAAGTCCATCATCTTCTAGTTTATAATCACCAGAAGCGACCCAAACCTCGCCTTTATATTCAACTCGAATTTGCGCAGAACCCAAGATGTGACCTGCGGGATGGAAAGAAAATTGAACACCGTTGATATGTAGTTGCTCACCAAAATCAATGGTTTGCATATTAATGTCACCTAAACGATATTTTATAGAAGGGGCGGCAGTTCTTGTAGCCAAATAGGATTGATGACCAAAACGGGAATGATCGGAATGTCCATGTGTAATCATGGCTTTTTTTACAGGTTTCCAAGGATCAATATAGATGTCAGCAGGTGGACACCAAATTCCTCGTTCTGTAAATTGCAATAAATCCGTTTTATTAGGTTTAGCCATCAATTATTTTTTGGTTTTATGAAGATTATAACTACTTACAGCACTATTTGTCATTTATTGACTTTTTTAATTCACTTGCATCATAAGGTTTATTTTCCCATTCATGAAAAACCGTTTTACCTTCTTCGGCTAACAATTGAATATGATTTGGAGAACGTTTTTCAACTGGTTGACTAAGCTGGTTATAAATTTTATCTACTCCAAAACCTGATATTTTGTCGGCTGTTGCATGTTTGGACGCATAGATTACTTTTTCTATTTTGGCATAATGCACCGCCCCATAACACATAGGACAAGGTTCACAGCTAGAATACAAAATACACCCATCTAAAGCGTGTACTTGTTCATTTTTACAGGCATCTCTGATGGCTTGAACTTCTGCATGTGCAGTGGGATCGTGATCTCTAAAAATTGTATTGGAAGATTGACCAATGATTTTTCCATCTTTGACAACGACCGCTCCAAATGGTCCACCAACCCTCTTTTCAATTCCTTCTAATGCTAATTCAATAGCTTTCCGTAAGTATTTTTCGTCTTGATTCATGTAGGTTTAAATTCAAAAATGGGTAAATAGTTTAAGATAAAGGGGTTATGATGTTATGAAATGCTCTTTTGAGGGTATTAAGTTTACACGAAAACGTGCGGCTTAGAATGAATGTTCATTTAGTTTGATTCGGATAAAATTCAATTTTTAGGTTCTTTTTATTTAGAACCATAAAATGAACAAATGAAATTTAACTGCCTTTTAGTGTCACAATATTTATTGACCTAAAAATTAACATTATGACATCTACTACAATTCACACGACTAAAGATCATGAAACCATTAAGCAATGGATAAATGAACAGGGCGGTGTTCCTGCACGATTAGGATATGATAGTACCAGCCGACAAAAAGACCCATTAACGGTTTGGTTTAGAGATGAAGCTCGGGATGTGAAGAAAACCTTTCAAGAATTAGATTGGGATGAATTTTTTGCCATTTTTGACCATCATAATTTTGTGTTTAAATACAATAACGAAACTGGAAAAGATCGCTATGTCGTAATTGCTCCAGAGTAATAAATCAAAATAGATTATATTTTATATACTATTTACAAACAAAATCAACTATGCCAGATTTTATATTTTCTCCAGATGATCCACTATGGGAAACACTTGTAAGTACCATTATTGTTTTCATTTTAATTATCGCAATAACAAGAATAGTTGGGCTTCGATCTTTCGCTAAATTTTCGGTTTTTGATTTTGCTTTTACGGTTGCGGTTGGTAGTATTGTTGCCTCCATTTTGACTTCTACGACTTCTATTGCTCAAGGTGCAATAGCAATTGGCGGATTATTATCAATAACAGTGACAGTAGCATATTTACAAAAAAAATCAGAGGGTTTTGACGAACTAATTTCAAATAAGCCTTTATTGCTCATGCAAGGTGATTTCGTCATAGAAGAAAATTTAGAAGCCTCTAGAGTTTCTAAAGATCAGCTGATGGCAAAATTAAGAGAAGCCAATGTCATCCAGTTGAGTCAAGTAAAAGCGGTCGTACTAGAAACCACAGGCGATATTTCTGTATTGCACAGTTCAGATGAAGAAAAGCTTTTTCTAGATGAGGAGATTATGCGAAATGTAAGAACACAACCGTAGTCGTACAACTGTTGTTTACTAATGTTAGATTTCACATAAAAATATTAGTGATGAAGTACAAAGATTATTATAAAATACTAGGTGTAAAAAAGGATGCAACGTCAAAAGAAATAAAAAAAGCATTCCGAAAATTAGCGGCTAAATATCATCCTGATAAGAATCCCAACAATAAAGCAGCGGAAGAGAAATTCAAAGAAATTAATGAAGCAAATGAGGTGTTGGGTGACAAAGAGAAACGCCAAAAATACGATACTTTAGGAGAAAACTGGTCGGCTTATCAACAGGGCGGAGGCAATTGGCAGCAGTACGCTCAACAACAAGGCGGTCGTACTTATCAATTTCAGGGAGACGGGTCTGAATTTTTTGGACAGGGTGGAAGTGGTGATTTTTCTAGCTTTTTCGATCTGTTTTTTGGAGAAGGAAACGGTGGTGGTTTTGAAGGATTTACTACAGGCAGGCAGCGGACACGGCGACAGCGAGGTAGCGATTTGCAGGCAGAATTACCCATCACATTACTAGAAGCATATATGGGAAGTCAACGAACCTTCGAGTTGAATGGACAAAAACTTCGGATCAAAATAAAACCAGGTGCTTACGACGGTCAGAAACTTCGATTGAAGGGGAAAGGACAGGCGATTGGTGGAGGTGGAACAGCGGGTGATTTGATTATTATTTTAAAAATGCAGCACGATCCTACTTTTGAAAGAAAAGAAGATGATTTATTGCACAACTTAGAAATCGATTTATATACGGCTGTACTAGGTGGTAAAGTTGCTGTTCCAACCATGAAGGGAAGTATCAAACTAAATATTCCCGCAGGTAGTGAGACAGGAAAAGTGCTTCGGATTAAAGGAAAAGGAATGCCGTTGTACAAATCGCCCAGTACATTTGGAAATTTACTAGTACAATTAAAGGTTTCGATACCGAAACGATTGAGTACTAAAGAAATAGAATTATTCAAACAATTACAAGATTTGAGAAACGGATAAACGATTCATCATTTATATAATAGGAATATGAAAGGAAATTTTGGTAAATTAATTAACGGCGATAAACCCGTTTTGATTGATTTTTTTGCGACTTGGTGCGGACCGTGTAAGGCACTCACCCCCGTGATAAAAGAAGTAGCAGGAGCAACAAAAGACAAGGTGCGTGTCGTAAAAATGGATGTAGATAAGAACCAACAAATTGCCCAGCAATTTCAAGTGCGTGGTGTGCCTACACTGATGTTATTTCAAAATGGAAAAGTACTTTGGAGACAGTCAGGCGTACAATCTAAACAGCAAATACTCCAACAAATAGAACCATATATCTGATGCTTTTGAATTTCAAACAACATACACAATGACATCTATTTACTGGTTGCGGAACGACCTGCGATTGCATGACAATGAGTGTTTACAACGTATGCTAGATACGGGGCAACCACATTTGATGGTATATGTGTTTGATCCGAGAATATTTAGCATGTTGGACATTGGATTTCGTAAATCGGGTTTTTTACGATTTCAATTTTTATGTGAAACGCTGATGGATTTACGTAAAAATATTCAAAAAATAGGCGGTCAATTGATGATTCTTCAAGGTAAACCTGAACAAGTATTATCAGATTTAGCCAAAAAAGTAAACGCTGAATTTCTATTTTTTCAAAAAGAAATAGCTAGCGAAGAGCTTGCTGTAGAAACAGCTTTAAAAGAACAATTACCCGATCATTGTAGCACTCAAGCTATTTGGGGTAAAACACTATATCACATCGACGATGCACCTTTTCCACCTAAAGAAACCCCGCTGACCTCCAAAGCTTTCCGAATAAATTTGACGAAAAAAACGGCTGTTCGTCCACTCATAGATACTCCAACTGATTTGTCGAATAGTATCGAGTTTCGAGAATGGGGAACGATTCCAACCGCTAAAGAAATAGGATTTACCCATGAAGAAATTATAGAAAACACCACTAATCATTATGAAGGTGGTGAAACAACAGCTTTAGATCGACTGCAATATTATACATTTGAAACGGAGCAACTTACCAATTATCGTTGGACGAGAAACCGTTCTTTGGGGATGGAATATAGTTCTAAATTTTCTCCTTGGATGGCACTTGGGAGTCTATCACCTCGATTGATCTATTGGGAAGTAAAACGGTATGAAAAAGAAATTAAGAAAAACGCGAGTACTTGGTGGCTCGTATTTGAAGTGGTTTGGAGAGACTATTTTAAATATTCTGCTATTCGACATGGCAATAAAATGTTTGCCGAAGGCGGTATCAAAGATCGTGACGTAGATTGGAAATACGACCAAGAACTTTTTGATCGGTGGCGGTTTGGACAAACAGGTATTCCTTTCGTGGATGCACACATGCGAGAATTAAATGCTACAGGTTTTATGTCGAATCGGGGACGTGTAAATTGTGCAAGTTTCCTAACTAGAGATTATAAAATTGATTGGCGTTGGGGTGCTGCATGGTTTGAATGTCAGTTGTTGGATTACGATGTTTGTAGTAATTGGTTAAATTGGAATACACAGGCTACCGAGATTTGGTACACCAACCCCGTTCATCAATCCTTAAAATACGATAAAAAAGGCGAATACATCAGAACTTGGATTCCAGAATTACAAGAAGTAGAAAGTGCCTTGGTGCATGCGCCTTGGCTGTTGGAAGAAAAAGAGACTATTTCAGATTATCCGCATCCCATAGAGATTTACAAAAAATGGACTCGTTCTATCAATAATATAAAAAAAGCTTCGGTAGGTTGAAATGTTTAACAACACCATTGAATTGAATTGAATTGAACTAAAAAAACCAATATGAAACAAAAATTAGCTATAGTCGGAATCGGCCCAAGAGGATTGTATGCTTTGGAGAATATCGTTTCCAAGATAGCAGAAAAAAATGGTGATCCCGTACATTTTTTATTGTTTGAAAAAACAGGAAATTTTGGGAATGGTCAGGTGTATCAAACGGATCAGGTCGATACGAACTGGATCAATATCAATGAACGTATTTTACATTTGGATCAACGTCAAAAGATAGAATTAGATGGTTTGTCTATACCTGCTTTTCCATCATATCACGATTGGGCGGAAATTGATGCGTCGGAACTTTCTTTAGAATCACCAGATACCTATCCACCCAGAGCAAAAATAGGTCAATATTTAAAAGAACGGTTTGAAACGCTTGCACAACCTTTGTTGAAACATAAAATTGCGTTTACATATACTGAACAGGTTGAAAATATTACGGTGTTGGATAATCAGAAAATCGTAATAGAGACAGATAAAGACACATACGAACAAATTGATGAGGTCTTATTAACCATTGGACATCAACCAACTTATACTTCTAAACAAATCGAAAAATGGCAAAGCTATTTCGATGAGCATTTCAATATTTGTTTGTTTGAAGAACCGTATCCCATTAAAGATATTTTGAATTGTGAACAGCTTACACCCGAAAGCACTATTGCTATTCGAGGTTTAGGATTAGCTATGATTGATGTAGTTAGAGGAATTGCAAGTAAGTACGGAACGTTTAAGATAACAGATGAGGCAACTAAATCTTGTACATATTATTCAGATTATAATCTAGACACTTTTTTTGTTCCTTTTTCTTTAGATGGATTGCCGCCCGTTCCTAAACCTCTGAATGCAAAAATAGATCAGTTGTATCAACCTACCGACGAGCAATTGGAAAAATTCAGACAGCAAATTGGAGATCCTTCTATTCAGAGAAATGCCACAAGTCCTCTTTTTCTAATTGAAGCTATAACA
>JAHDFQ010000196.1:7084-8147 GCA_020628085.1 Saprospiraceae bacterium | reverse complement strand
TAAGTCACAACTTACGGAAGTTAACAAATATTAAATATATGCTTATCTGAAACGGTTTGATTTGTGAGATTATCAGGCTGTTTCAGTAAGAACTTCAAGAGATTAATTTGATTAAAGTTTTTTCATGGTTATGTTTTAGGGATGGCTCAAAAATTAATTTAGACTATATTTCTTTTAATCTAGCTCTATTAAATTCACTTTTAATGAATTGTAATTTTCACTAATTAAAAGAAGCTAAATTTATTTTTTTGCTTGCCTTAAAGTCTCTTCAATGATTTGGAGAGACTTTTTTTATGGCTTTTGATGGGTCATTCATTACCTTTGCAGTATGGAAGTAAAAAAGATGCCGAGAGTTGAATATCAAAATCTTGGATTGATTTCTTATGAAAAGGCTTGGGATTATCAGAAGGTTCGGTTGAAAGAGGTCATTGATCTAAAACTAGGTAATCGACACTTACCTGATGCGGAAAAATTGGAGCAAAAAAGTTATTTGCTCTTTTGCCACCATCCACCTGTTTATACACTTGGAAAAACTGGTTCACTTGATAATTTGTTACTCAATGAAGCAGAGTTGAAAGCTGCGGGCATTGAGTTTTTTAAGATTAATCGAGGTGGCGACATAACGTTTCACGGCCCAAACCAATTGATCGGTTATCCCATTTTTGATATGGATTGTTTTTTTACAGACATTCATAAATATGTTCGATTTTTGGAAGAAGTCATTATTCGAACACTAGCAGAATATGATGTTGAAGCCTATCGAATCCCAGATTATACGGGGGTTTGGTTGCCACCAACTAATACGCAACCCAAACGAAAAATCTGTGCGATTGGGGTTCATTTAAGTCGTTGGGTTACCATGCATGGTTTTGCTTTTAATGTCAATACAGATTTGAGTTATTTTAATAATATTATACCTTGTGGTATTCAAGAGGATGACAAAACCGTTACTTCTTTGGCTGCCGAACTTGAAAGACCCATTGATATGGACATCATTAAACAGCAAGTTAAAAAACATTTTAAAGACCTTTTTGAGTTTGAATTTGTATAACGTGTCCACGTT
>JAHDFQ010000196.1:2278-6984 GCA_020628085.1 Saprospiraceae bacterium | reverse complement strand
CACGTTAACACATCAAAAAAGATTATGAAAAAAGATATACCACAACATAAAGTCGAAGACGTTGCCATTGCCGTTGTTCCAAGGGAAAATGATCTGGATGACGAATTATGGGATTCGTACATCATCAATCTACGAGAAAATCCGATTCAAGGCGTACTTATTAATTCAAAAGGCTATGGGGAGTTGAATGGTGAACAAATTAAAACAACCGTGTTGCGTCATTTTTTTGAAGAAATTAGTGGGAATACGTATCTACAAATTGAACCGATTCAAACAAAACTATTTGATATTACCAATGAGTATTGGGTAAGTTTTAAATATCAAGACTATATGTACGATAAAAAATATGTTTTTGTAAAAGGTAGTTTGTCTAAAATCAATTTTACAGAAATTCCATTAATAGGAAGGAAGGGGATTATGATTAAGTAAGCTGCTTCGCAGCTTAGATTATTTGTAAATTAGTTATTAGTTTGCTAGTCTAGGTTTGTGCCTTTAACCTTTAATAGATATAATCAATTTTAAATTAAAATACTATGAGTAATAAAGTTGCTAAAACTTCGGAAATAAAAATTAAAGTAGGAACGAATGATAAAAATGTACCTGTTCGTTTGGATTGGGTATCGAGTGATAATCCTACAAATGCTTCAGAGCGCGAATGTAAAGCGATGCTACTTTCGTTGTTCGATAAGGAAAATAGAGATACTTTAAAAATTGATTTGTGGACAACTGAAATGCAGGTTATGGAAATGGATCGTTTTTTCTATCAGACGTTGCGAGCTTTGGCAGATACGTATTTTAAGGCTACTCAGAACAAACCTTTAGCGACTGATATGCAACGATTTGTACAATATTTTGGAGAACAAACTCAGATCCTTCCAAAAAATGAAGTGAAATAAGTACCACAAGATTTACTGAAAAACTTGCCCTTTGTCTGTAAAAATACTCAATGACATTTGGGCATTTTCTGTATTTTGATTATATTTATCAACCCATTCTTGAAGTTGATTGGCGTTACTATCATACGAAAAGTAAAAGGTTTCTACTGTATCATAAAGCGCATTCGTTGACATTTCTAACTCTTGATTTTCGTTTATTAGAAAATAATCATAGTCACCTATTTCTAAACTGGTCATTTCAACTTCTGCTTCAATCGTTTCGTAAAAGTTATTTACTAATTCCAATGAGTGATCACCTTCGTAAGAAATATATCCCCAAATAAAAGTTTGAGGAACTCTAAGCAACTCACTTTTTGTCCAATTAATTCCTGCCAAATCCTCCATCATAACACTATATTTTGCTGGACTAACAGTCAAAATTCCACGGTTAGATATAGCGTCCTTTAAATTAATTAACAGCTCGTAACTTGTATTATTTCCTAACTCCAAATCTATTGTCGAATGTGCATGTCCTGTTCCTGCAATACAATCCAAAGGTTCTACAATATCTTCTAGTGTAATTTCAAACTCACCATCTGATTCTAATACTTGAAAATCAACCTCATAATTTTCACACTCATATTGTTTGATCGTTTCTACTTCCAGCATAAACCCATTTCTATTTGCATTGAGTTTTTCAGAAAAATCAAGATTGAAGTCAACAGGTATAGTAATGACAGGGTTATTTGAACCGTCATCTCCTTGACATGCAGATATTAATAAAATAGTGGTAGAGAAAATTAAAATTTGTAAATATTTAACCATTGCTAAAATAAAATACAGACTGATATTGCTATAAATCACTTAGTAACGTGAGAACAATATGAGTGTTAATAAATGCTTTGCTATAACTGGTTAAACTTTGATGTATTTTCTGAGGAAGAAAAAGTCTTGATGTAAACGATATGGAATGTAGAATGCTGCTATAATCTGTTGTAAAGTTACTAAAAATAACAAAACAAACATTAAAATTTAATGTCACAAGGTTTTGTTGACTAATTATAGTTTATACAATTTATTTCAAAATCTACTTTTAACGTATAATAACATTATATATACCTGTGTATTAAAATGCAGCTCAAACTTTGGCTTAGAAATTGGATATGATTTACCAAACATATTATATTTTTTTCTAACAATATAGTTGCCATGAGAAACACATACCAAATAACAAAAACACTTATTCTATTCGTTCTCTTATCTTTATCTTTATTTTTTAATACTAGTATTTTTGCATCAACGACGGATGTATCCAATGATTTAAATTCTAATGATATTATTATTTCTATGATACCCGTAAACGGTGTTTGTGGAAGTAAGGCAAGTGTTCGCACTTCTGTAGTAGGTGGTACAGCCCCTTATGAATATAAATGGAGCAATGATTCTACCGAAAGTAGTATTGAAGATGTAGAAGCAGGTTATTACATAGTCACCGTTACAGACCAAACAGGATGTACGGCAACTAATTTTGCAGAGGTAACCAAAGATGAAAATCAAGTTAGTTTTGATTTAACAGTTTTTCCATCTACCTGTCATGGTGCAGACGATGGTAGCGTAGATATTGAAGTGACAGAAGGTCTTGAACCATTTATTTATTATATAAATGGCGAAATATATGAAGGAGATTTCACCAATTTGCTTCCTGGTTCTTACAGTATCGTAGTTGTAGACGCTAATGGTTGTTCAGATGCAACAGTTTTGCAATTGAATGAACCTGATCCAATTTCGGTTGAAATATTTGAAAATGGAACAATTGATATCAATGTAATTGCCAATGATGGTTTTCCACCCTATGATTATCAGTGGAGTAATGGTACAACGGGAACACAGTTGACTAATGTCTCACCAAATGATTATGTCGTTACGATTACCGATCAAAATGGATGTGTGACGATTCAAGTTGTTTCAGTAACAGTTCCTTTAACGTCGGTTAAAACTATCGAATCTTTGGTTGACATGAATGTATATCCTAATCCTTGTTCGGTTGAATGTGTATTGGACGTAACATTTGAGCAATACGAAGAAACAGAAATTACACTTTTTAGTATGAATGGTGTGGCTATTCAACAGTTTTCACATCAAGGCAATCAATTTCAACAAACAATTCCTGTTGAAACACTAGAATCAGGTTTGTATTTGGTTCAAATTAGAGTTGGAAATGCCGTGAATCATGAGAAATTGATGGTGATGCGATAGAATAAACTTCTAAGAAGGAGTATAAAAAGAGCAATAATTGAGTATCAGTTATTGCTCTTTTTTGTTGATACACGTTAGAACCAAAGATTAAAAAATTCTCTATCTCAACTATCAGAAAAATCGTACCTTTGCGCTGCTTTTTTCGTAAAAAGTGCTTTTAGAAATGAAAAAATAAAACAACATGGCTTTAAAGTGTGGTATTGTAGGATTGCCAAACGTAGGAAAATCAACGCTTTTTAATGCATTGACATCAGCTAAAGCATTAGCTGCCAATTATCCTTTTGCAACGAAAGACCCGAATGTTGGAATGATTACCGTTCCTGATGCTCGTTTAGATAAATTAACCGAATTGGTTCAACCTAAAAAAACTCAACCTACGACTATTGAAATCGTAGATATTGCTGGCCTGATTAAAGGTGCAAGTAAGGGCGAAGGTCTTGGAAATCAGTTTCTAGCAAATATTCGTGAAGTCAATGCCATTGTACACGTCGTGCGTTGTTTTGTCGATGATAATGTGGTACACGTGGACGGAAATGTAGACCCGATTCGTGATAAAGATATTATTGATACGGAATTATTATTGAAGGATATTGATACCGTTGAAAAACGAATGGAACGCCTGAAAAAAGCAGCAAAAAGTTCCAATAAAGATGATATTGCAAAGCTAGAAGCCGCTAAAGAAATTTTAGCTCATTTAGAACAGGAAAAGCCTGCCCGTACTCTTGGAGAATTAGAAGGAAAGGCAGCAGAGGTAATGCAGGAAATGCAATTATTGACAGCCAAGCCTATTTTGTATGTCTGTAATGTAGATGAAGATTCGGTTTTGGAAGGTAATGATATGACCAAAAAATTTGCTGAACACGTCAAGGACGAGGACGCTGAAATCATTTTAGTCAGTGCAGGGATTGAAGCAGATATTGCGGAACTCGAATCCAAAGAAGAACGCTTAGAATTTTTGTCTGATATGGGCTTGTCTGAACCTGGTGTCAACAAACTCATTCATGCTAGTTATAAACTACTCAATTTGATTACCTATTTCACCGCGGGTGAGAAGGAAGTACGAGCATGGACGATTAAAAAAGGTTGGAAAGCACCCCAAGCAGCAGGCGTCATTCATACCGATTTTGAAAAAGGTTTTATTCGTGCCGAAGTCATCAAATATGATGATTATGTCGCTCTAGGTTCTGAATCTGCGGTAAAAGATGCAGGTAAAATGGGTGTGGAAGGAAAAGAATACGTAGTTGGAGATGGTGATGTGATGCATTTCCGTTTTAATGTGTAAATATATGATAGGTTTCAGCCTGTCAACATGAAATATAATTAAATTTCAGTATAAAAGAGGTAGTTTCGCTTGATTGTGGAGCTACCTCTTTTACATTTTTCTTAATATTCAATAAATAAAAATATGTTTTTAGTAATATTTACTTCAAAACCACTTATTATTGATCGTAACTTGCACTTAAAATATTAGAAAATGATTCAACGATTTATTTTAAAAGGTTTCATGCTATTTTGCTTTATTAATATATCCATTGCACAAAGTGGTTTTATAGGAGCTTATGATCTGGGTTATCC
>JAHDFQ010000196.1:0-2178 GCA_020628085.1 Saprospiraceae bacterium | reverse complement strand
TTAATATATCCATTGCACAAAGTGGTTTTATAGGAGCTTATGATCTGGGTTATCCTGGCATGACACTTCATAATTTACTCATAAACAAAGACACTATCGTTCTTTTTGGAGAAATAAAGCACGAGACTAAAGATCAATGGGGAGCATTGTTTTTGAGAATGGATACGCTTGGTAATATTATAGATCATCAAACACATTTTGATAGCTTAGGAGATCATTTCATTTTTGATAATAATTTTGATGTAGTTCAAACAAGAGATGGAGGGTATGCTATGGTAGGGGAATTTTTTTCACGGACTAACGCATTTATATTAAAAATGGCACATAATGGCACATTAGGTTTTATTAAAGAATATCCAGATGAGTATTCCTTGAGTACTTTTCATTGGGGTCTCATAGAGACTGCATCTGGATTTATTTCATTTGGAAGAAAGCAGCAGCAAGATGATTATCAAATGGATGCTTTTGTTATGAAAACAGACATTAAAGGGAATAAACAATGGGAATTAAATTACGGTGATTTTGGAATAGATAACTCTTTTTTAGATATGCATCAAATTAGTGATAATGAATATTTATTAGTAGGAGGATCAACATTTAATGATGGGATAATGCCTTTATCTCAAGCTTGGTTGAAATATAATGCTATCAAAATAGATAGTTTAGGGAATATTTTGTGGGAATGGGAAAGTGAACAACTTGGTTTTGATCAATTTAAAACCCTTTTACTAGAATTAAACAAAGACGTAGATGGGAACTGGGTTTCTCATGGTACAACTAGCTTTATCTACGATGAAAGTACTATTGTACGTCAATGTGAAATCATGAAACGAGATACGAACTTTAATATTATCTGGTCAACCTCTTTCGGAGACTTTCCTTCTGCGTTTAACTTTTTTTATGATATTACCCAAACACCAGACGGAGGTTGGGTGGCAGCAGGGCAAACCATTCATGTTTTTGATGAACTTGATCCGAATGATGAAACAGCAGGGGTGTTTATTGGTGGTTATCTTGCTAAAGTAAACGCTCAGGGGGATAGTCTTTGGAGTCGAGCGGATACTGTTTTTGCTTCTCATGTATATGATGCCAGAGGGAGTTTAGGTGCTGTTGTCGCTTTACCTAGCGGTAGTACGATAGCTTGTGGTACAATGAATCGTTACAATATTGATCCACCCCAATCTTACGGTTGGGTCATTAAAGTGGATAAAGATGGTTGCTTAATTCCCAATTGTAATCCAACCACAAGTGGCGTTAACTTAGCTTCGTTTATAGAAGGGGTCGAGGTCTTCCCAAATCCCACTACTGATTTCGTACAAGTATCTTATGATGGAATTTTCGATATAGAAATCTATAACAACACTGGTCAACTATTAGAATATAAAAAAAATCTAGCACAGCAAACCACGATGAATTTGATGCCTTACCCGAAAGGTGCTTATATATTGAAGATCAAGAGTTCAGAAGGAACATTATCTCAGAAAATTATCAAACAATAAAATTATAGAGTAATGAAAACAATATTATTGATACTAACAAGTGTCGTCCTATTCATGAGTGTAGGATGTGAGAAAGAGGAATTAGTAAATACTTGGGTACAAGGAACAGTCGTGAATGGTGATGACCAAACTTACATACCTGATGCACTTATATATCTTATGTCAAACGATAAACCATTTACTGGAGGATTTAGCGACTGGGAGTATGTCGATAGTATGCTTACTGATTCTGAAGGATATTTTAGATTTGACTATCAAGCAAGAGAAAATACTCGGTATGGGGTATATCCTAAAAAAGAACATTTTTTTGATTACCGTCAAGTACAGTTTCAGTCACGTAGTCAAAAAGAAGCAGGGATTAAGCCTCCTCTTTTTCCAAAAGCTTATCTTGAAATACGAGTACAAGATGAACCACCATATAGTGGGATTAATTCGATGCACATAGACACTCCTTTTGGACAAGAAACTATAGAAATCAAAGGAGATCCAATAGATACAACTGTCATTAGATGGTTACATCCACCTTCTGAATTATATGGCTGGTTTTATCATTTAGATACTGGCTGGAGTGAACCTTTTGGGGCGTATGCTACTTGTTCGCAATTTGATACCTGCTATTACGAGATTATCTTCTAACAAAAAAAATAAAATCATGTGTAAATTTTCATTTTTACTTTTT
>JAHDFQ010000195.1:2388-8218 GCA_020628085.1 Saprospiraceae bacterium | reverse complement strand
TATATTGATTTCATCTATAAATAGAGTAAAAAAATACGGTGTAATAGACTAAATCCATTACACCGTATAAGTTTACAAAGTAGATCAACATCTACCCTATTCCTCTTCTACCACCTCCGCTTCTGCTATTGTCTCGGTTGCTGTTTCTTCTGCATTTGCTTCTGCTTGAGCCGCTTGCATTGCTGCTCTCGCTTCTTCAATAATTTTCTCAAACTCCTCTTTGGTAACTGTTTTTTCTTCAACAGTGATATCTTCTGCTATTTTGGCAAAAACACGTTCTGATAATAATTCCTCTGCTACTTTTTCGACTTGCTGATTATCTTCCATCATGCGTTTAACAAACATATCCAACATAGACGCATCTTGAATATATTGTCCATACATGGACATTACATTTTGCTTCATTTTAGCTGTAATATCTTCATATTTTACCTCAACATCATATTTTTTCGCTAATTCAGAACGCATCAAAGTAAATTTCAAATTCTTAGCAAATCCGTCATATCCTTTTTCGATGATTTCCGCAGTATTATCTTCACTAGAAATCATTAACCAACGTTTTAAAAATTCGTTGGGTAATTCGATATCATTTTTCTCAAACAACATATCTTGAATGTCTCTATACATCAAGCTAGTTGCTTGGCGATCGTAGTGACTTGCAATGTCTTTACGGATAAAGTCTCTAGCTTCTTCTTCGCTTTTGACTTCATCTTTACCAAAATACTTATCGAAGAAATCTTGGTTCATTTCTGCAGGCATCACACGATGTACCGTTTGAATGGTTCCTTTGAAGTTATCTCCGATTTCTACATCTACATCCTCTTCTGTTACATTTAACAAATATTTACGGATATGCTCATCTGACTGTTCACCTGATTCTATGGTACGAATATTAAATTCAAATGTATCACCTACTTTTTTGGTAGCTAATGCTTCTTTTAATTTTTCGTCTCCTATATCGTTATACAAGACCGTAAAAGTACTCGCCCAACCATCCAATTTAAGCGCATCACCGTCCATTTCGTCTGCATTAATAGTGATGGAATCACCTTCTTGGATATTATCCTCTACCTCTTTTCGTTCGCCAACACGTTTACGACCAGCTTCTAAATCTTCATCTATCATGGCGTCAGGTACTTCAACAGCATATTTTTGCATAACTGTATCTGAACCGACACCTTGAACATCAATTTTAGGAGCAATACCTAGATCGAATTTGAATACTAAATCTTCTTTTCCATTGATAGATAAGTCTGCTAATTCCTGATTTTCAGTAGGAATAGGTTGACCCAATAAATTCAATTCTGCTTCTTTAATATGCTTACTTAATTCTGCTTCAATTGTTTTATTAACGACATCTACAAGGATAGAATCACCATACATTTTCTTCACAAAGTTAATGGGTGTTTTTCCTTTACGGAATCCTTTTATGGTCGCTTTTTGTTGAATTTTCTTTAATTCAGATTTGATTTCAGGAGCGATGTCTTCTCTTGGGATGGTTACGGTTAATTCCGCATTCAAATTGTCAATATCTTTTCTGATAGCTGTTGGCATAAATATGATATTTTAGGACAAATCAGGCAATGAATAAATCATACCCGACTAAATATTGTTATAATATATAATAAAAAAAGGGCATCTTATAGATTGCCCTTAAAGGTAGATTTTTTTAGTGCGGATGGAGAGACTCGAACTCTCACACCTTGCGGCACTAGATCCTAAGTCTAGCGTGTCTACCAATTCCACCACATCCGCAAAAACTTGTAATAAAATAAAATAACAAGCTGCTTTTACAAAAGCGATGCAAATATATAACCTTTTAATGAAAAAAATGTCATTTATAAGAAAAAATAAAATAATTTTGAGGTTGTGGCAAATACAAAATATCTTATTATCATCGGTGGGCCTACAGCAAGTGGCAAAACAGGTGTCGCTATACAGTTGGCGCAGCACTACAACTGCCCTATTTTATCTTGTGATAGTCGACAGTTTTATAAGGAAATGACGATTGGTACGGCAAAACCGAACACAGAAGAATTGGCTGCTGCACCACATTTTTTCATTAATAACTTAAGTATTCACGATAAATATAGTGTTGGACATTTTGAGCGAGATGCTTTAGAATGTTTAGATAAAATATATCAAAAATCTGACGTGGCGATCATGGCTGGTGGAACGGGTTTATACATCAAAGCGGTTTGTGAAGGTTTGGATACGTTTCCTGATGTTGATCCGTCTGTTAAAGAAGCAGTACAACTCTTATTTGATTCCGAAGGAATAGTACCACTTCAAGAAGAATTAAAAAAAACGGACTTAGCGTATTACGATTCTGTAGATTTAAACAATCATCATCGTTTGATTCGGGCATTAAGTGTGATTCGATCGACGGGAAAACCCTTTAGTCATTTTAGAACCAGTGTCAAAAAAGAACGTCCATTCACACCAATATACATTAACTTAAATATAGATAGAGCTTATTTATACGAACGGATTAATCTTAGAGTTGATTTAATGTTGGAAAAAGGATTGATGCAAGAAATTGAGTGCTTATATCCATTTAAACATCTAAATGCCCTTCAAACGGTTGGATATAAGGAATTTTTTGATGCCAAAGATGGCAAATATTCTTTTGAAGAAGCAGTTGAACTCGTCAAACGGAATTCTCGACGTTACGCCAAACGCCAAATGACGTGGTTTAGACGAGCCGATCATTGGACTGTTTTTCATCCGAAGCAAGTAAAAGAAATGATTGATTTTGTTTCATCCAAAATTGAAAAGTAGTTATCGTAAATTGCTTTTAGCGATTAAAGTAACATCGCAAAACCTTAATATGATTATATTGGATTTCACTCCTCTTTGAAGCATTCCATAGTGTTTATGGCTTGACCAATCTACAACGGCAGTCTGTGTATGTGGTGTGGCGGGCTTTTGCTGGGCATAGACGTTTTAGCCTTTTTTCTACACAGGCTTTCTTTTCATTTATTCCTTTGATACAATTAAAAAATGGATTTTAAACTTTCATTCAAAATCCATTTTCATTTACTGATTTATTTCTCATATTTGAGTACCTTGGAATCATCTAAAAACTATTTAAGATACGCTTTATTATTCTCTAGGTTGTTGACTCTATAAATACACCTTGCCAGTTAACAGTTGTATGCCTTATCTTTTAATATTTGAACTCTTTAGGAAAATCCATTTTTCAAAAATCTTCATAATAAGCTAATATAACTCCTTGGAGATCGGTAAATCTTAATAAAATTCATATCTCAAAAAAAAATCGACCGCTTCTCTATATTGTTAAATAGTTAAAAAGCCCGAGCGGCACGGACAGGAATGGAGACCTTACCGTAGCTGACGTGATTGCCAGCTCGGAAGTCCCAAGACCACGCTCTGCCGAGATCGACCTCCATAGAACTCCAGTACCAATCAGCCGTAAAATCACCGTGTCCATTTACATGTAAATGGTTGTACATTAATTCTAACTCTCCACGAGATGGTAAAAACCAATCTACACCTAAATCTCTGCACAATTGTGCGGCGGTTCCAGTATCTGTACAGCCAACTAAATTCGCAGTGGTATTTGCTGATCCATCTCCTATGCGAGCTCCTTCTTCTGTTTCTGGATTTGAAGCAAGAGGATAGCTAGTAATATTTGCTAAATTGGGGATGTCAGTTCAAATACACCCCCATTCTGCTCCTGAACTTTGATCTTCGGTAGCTGCAACCAGACCTCTACCATTATCTGTGTTTTGATAAAAAATAATACCTCCTACGTACATTTTACCATACAGACTGTCTAAAGGTACTCCTTCGTTTACTAGGTCTATTGGGGTAATCCCAACATCTAGTTGGTGTTGAACGGTTTCATTTTCACATAAAGATCCATAGTATCCACCTGGACATTCACAGGTACCATCATTACATATGCTACCATTTTGACATATTATTTCTTCACACTCGCCATTACACGATTGCATACTTATTACACTGTAAATTAAATTGTTTCGTATTTTTTATTATCGGGATTAACCTTGGCATATTTAGAATTCATTTTCTTTCTAGCCATGGAAATATCAAATTTCCAGTCAATCTTGATTTGTTTATTTTGACGTTCTTTGACAAAAGTAAGAACCTGTTTTTCGAGCATTTTTTTAGTAGGAATGCGTCGTTTCAAACAGCCCCTAGCAATAGCAGAAAATTCGGCTTCCACTGCATTCAGCCATGACCCTTTAAGCGGTGTATAGTGAAATTCAAATTTCTGAGCAAGTTCAAAGGCTTTTTGAGCCTCAAAATTTTCGTAAAACGAACTTGTATTATGAGTATTTAGATTGTCTTGAATTAAGCGAATTTGTTGGGCATCTGCCCAATGCTGTGCTACTAAGTTCATGAAATCTGCATACTCTATTTTACGTCTTCGGTCGTATATTTTAGCAAGTCGTTTACCCGTCAATGGTTCTATTGCCATCAGTAAACAACAAGAGCCATTTTTAGCATATTCGTAATGTTCTTTGCGAACTTGCCCTGGCTTGAGTTCTAGACCTTTGATGACATCTCCTATTAAAAAACAGGAGCGTTCATCAAAGCAAATAACTGGATAATCTGCATCATATGGTAAACGATATAAACGTAACATATTTTCCATTGCCGCTAAAAAACAGCATTCACCACGCCAATACACCATGTTTTAGTGAGATGAGGTTTTAGCCTTTTTTTTTAAAACGTTACCCACTTGGGTATGTGATATACGGTCACAATAGCCCAACTCAACTACTTTATCTGCTAATAAGCGAAGACTCCACTGACTATATCCGTCGGAGGCTTTCTCACACGACAGTAAAGTAATTTGGTCTTGTTGCTCTGGACTTATTTCTATTGGACGACCAGCACGTGGTAAATCTATTTAACAAGCCAAACCGTCGGTTCGGTAACGTTTAGCTAAATTTTGCAAACTACGAGCTGATAAACCTGCTAGTTTACTTGCTGATTCATAAGTTTGACCAGCATCTAATTCTAGTAGACCGACTATTCGTTTATAGATTCTTACTTTTAGTTGACCGCTTTTG
This sequence comes from Saprospiraceae bacterium, assembly GCA_020628085.1. GTDB lineage: Bacteria > Bacteroidota > Bacteroidia > Chitinophagales > Saprospiraceae > JAHDES01. Next base: position 3,152 of record JAHDFQ010000195.1, on the reverse strand, counting down.
CGTTGGCTTTCCAATTTAAGCCGATCATCTGATGTCAATTGTAGGTGTTGTTTCTTCATATATGTACAACAAACTAAAACACGAAAAGATTTATTTTACGATGTACTTAGCAGAAAAGTCTGCTAATGGGAATTATAAAAGTTATAGAGGAATTACTTCCTGTTGAATCCCCATTTTATGTGGATTATGTTACAAAAGATGAGGAACAGCAAATGGTTTATATTCATCTAGGTATTGAAAAATCGTATCGTCCGCATGAAAACTGCGGCACAGTTCGTCAGTATTATGAACGTACTTGGGAACATATTCGTCTTTTTCAATATCGCTGTTTTATTAAATGTAGATTACCTATTTATGATAATTTACAAACGGGAAAAACAGAAGCCTTACAAGTGAGTTTCAGTCGGAGTAATTCACGTTTTACCTTACTGTATGAAAAAGAGGTATTACGACTACTAAAACTTCATCAATGCCTGCAAAAAGTTGCAAAGCAATTGAACATAAACACTCAAAGAGTAGAACATATTTATCATGCTTATACCAATGAAGCATATGAGGCACATACTTTTGAACCTCCTACAAACATTGGCATAGATGAAACATCTACTCGTAAAAGACATCACTATTTTTCCATAATAGTTGATATGGATAAAGGAGAACCTATTGATATTCAGTCTGGTAAAGGTGCTCAAGTGATTGAGGAATTCTTTCATAATAATGTCAATCCTTCAATCATTAGAAATATATCAATAGATATGTCCCCT
>JAHDFQ010000195.1:0-2288 GCA_020628085.1 Saprospiraceae bacterium | reverse complement strand
ATATATCAATAGATATGTCCCCTGCATTTATCAGTGGTTGTCAATCTTTTTTTTCATGGATTAAGCCGACCTTTGATAAATGGCATGTTTACAAATTACTAGGTAAACATTGTACAAATTGCTCAAAAAAAATCCTAATAAGCAGGATGCTTTTGATACGATTTGGAATGCCTTAGGAGAGTTTTATAACCGCAGTAGTTATCATAAAGCGGAAACACAACTCTCCTTTATTGCTGATTATACCGAGCATGTTTTTGGTAAAAATAGTTTTTCAAAATCCATCCGACGACATTTCGACGGAATTGTTGAGCATATTCGCTCTAAGTTGACCAATGGTATCCTTGAAGGTATTAATTCTAAAGTTCAAACTCTCAAAAGAATTGCCAAAGGTTTTAGAAAAATCGAAAATTTCAAAAAAATGGTGTTTTTTTATTTTTGGTATTATTCAGCCTAAATTTCAAACTACCACGTAAATTCATAAAGAACCTTCTATTTCTAATGGAAGGTAACGGTTGGTGCAAACGGCGTAGGGGTGCATAGCCCCTATGAACGTTTTGCACTTTGTTCTCTGCTAGCTTTTTTCTTCTATTTCTAAAGTACAAAAATATTGAACCTATTGCGAGAAAAATACTTACGAAAATGAAAAGCGTTTGAGTATCTTCAATGAAACTTGCTATTGTTCCGATAATTGTTGCTCCTCCAAACCAAACTGCTAAGGAACTTATCCAACAACAACTTGTTCCAATTACAAAAGTAATAATGCTGCCAATTACTGTTTTTTTATAACTTTTCATTGATTGCTATTTAATTGCAGTTATTGAGATACTTGCAACTCTGGAGGCAATGTCTTTTGCTTCCTCGCTATCAACATTAAAATTCATTTCCTTTGCAATTTTTGCTATCTGAGGGTCAGCCAACATTAATTCCAAAGGGAAAGAAGCTTTCGATTCTATTTTAATATTTGAGAAACCAGCATCCTCTATGTACTTCAAGTAATCTTCTATTTTTTCTGCCCCTGAAACGCAGGCGATATGTCCTGTCAATGAATTCTTCACAAAATCTGGTAATTCCTTCTCCAACACAATATCACTCACGGATAGTCTTCCTCCTTTCTTCAATATTCTAAATGCTTCTTTATAAACCTTGTCTTTGTTCAAGGATAGATTTATGACACAATTGGAAATGATGTGGTCAGCGATTTTGTCTGAAAGAGGAAGGTCCTCAATATCACCTTTTACAAATTCAACATTTTCATAATTCCCTTTCTGAGCATTTCTTCTTGCTAAATCAAGCATATCATCAGAAAGGTCTACTCCAATTACTTTTCCTGTTTCTTTAACAATAGGAGCAACTATAAATGCGTCAAATCCTGCACCTGAGCCTAAATCAACTACTATTTCTCCTTCCATAATTCGAGCTGATGCTGAAGGGTTCCCGCAACCTACTCCTAAATTTGAATTTTCGGGAACAGTTGCCAATTCTTCTTTTGAGTACCCAATCGCTTCACCTACTTTTGCTGCATTTTCAGTAGAGTCACAACAAGCGAATAACTTTGAAAATAATCCACTCTTCGTCGATTTTGCCAATTTTCCATAACCTTCAATTACTGATTGTTTTACTGAATCTGTATTCATCTTTTTTAAGATTTTGATTAATTAATAACACAAATTTCAGCTAAACTTATTTGCCCTCAATTGACTTAGGTCAAGTTTGAGAAATTTTTTTCCGAATTCGGCTAAGGGTTTCAGGAGCTATTTGAAGATAAGTAGCTAAATAATTGAGAGGAACTCTTTGTAACAACTCAGCGTCTTCTTTCAATATTTGTTTATATCTATCAGTTGCTGATAAGTCTCTTAAAAACCTATTATGGCATTCAGTTGTAATATATTCACTCTCTGCTGCTAATCGACCTAACTGTTGCCAAAACAGATTTTTTTCGTATAATTTTTGCAAAGAACTATATGAAAAAACAATCAATTTTGAAGGTTCAATTGCTTGAATAGCTATATCACTTTCGGTTTGGGTTATTAAACTGCTGTAGGAACAAGTTATCGTATTCTCTTTACAAAAACAATTGGTAATTTCTTTTCCGTCATTTAAATAGTAGAGGCGAAGTAACCCTTTTTCTACAAAACCGATTTCTTTGCTGATTCTCCCAATTCTAAGGTAATACTCTCCTTCATCTATTTCTTTGATTGATAAAAATGGAAGAATGTCTTCAAATACTTTAGAAGTATAATGTGGAAATTGTTTTAAATATTTATCGAATGCTTCCATTTTTCTTTTTT
>JAHDFQ010000194.1 GCA_020628085.1 Saprospiraceae bacterium | reverse complement strand
GACTCTCCCCAGCTCCACAACAAAAATGCAATTAGCTGTTTGTCAGTTAGTTGCATTTTGTTTTTGGAGTAAGAATTAAGTGAACTTTAGAGTTATAGTGTTATTCCTGATTTCAACAGTACGACTTTGTTGGTTTGAGTTGTTTTGATAGTGATGACTTTCACTTATTGAATGTATTTTAATCATCTCAAAATAACAATTTTATGTCCACAAACCTTTTTAAAATAATATCATTTGGATTGATATTGATTCTTGGAGCTTGCTCACAAAAAACAAGTAATGCTACATCAGATAGTACTCCTCAGTCTAAATCAGATAATCGCCCTGATAACCGTCCAAACAAACCAAGAGGAGAACGCCCTACGTTTAGTGATTTAATTGCAAAAATGGATCAAAACAAAGATGGCAAATTATCAGAATCTGAAGTAGAAGGCCCTTTAAAAAATGATTTTTCTAAGATAGATATCAACAATGATGGTTTTATTACGGCAGATGAATTTAAAAATGCACCTACTCCGCGTCCAAGAAGAGGAAATCAATAGAAGTTTATAACTTCTTTCAATTAATACTTATCTTTAAGCCTGTCAAATATTGAACTTATTTGGCAGGCTTTTTTTACAAAAAAATATACTATGACAATCATTAAACTGTTATCCTGTGATGCCGCTCGCCCAGATCGTCGTGCCATTGCAAATATGTTAGAAGAAGTTGCTGACGGAATGAGCGCAGCTGATGCCAGAGAACAAACAGAATATTTGTTAGATGGAGAAGAAATAGAAATAGAAGTTTCTATGAATACTAGTTCTGCCTTTCGTGCTATCAGAAAGTGCAATATAGATTATGAAATAGTCGAGTAAGTAGCGTTTATCAAAGTGCTTAAATAGATTTTTGGTTTGAATATTGAAAGAATGGTATTATTATTGAATTTGGTAAACACATTACAAAATATCATCATAAATTAATCAATCCATTATATGCGAGTTTTATACATCCTATTTTTTTGTAGTCTATTTCAATTAGCTTGCGATTCTAATAAAAGTAATCCATCGGATGCTTTAAAACCTACTCAGGAAACGGCAATTACTCCTAAAAAAGAAGATTCCACCAAAGCCCAAGCAGCTCAAAAGGAGGGAAAAGCTTCTGCTTCTACGTTACAAAATTTATCAACAGGATTCTGGCATATTGGAGGAGCTGTAAATACTTCGGAAGGTGGCAAAGGTTATATGGGTGAATGGATTCAATTTGCTAAAGATCAGACCTATATTTTTGGCAAAGATGGAGAAAATCTAAGTAATGGCGTTTGGATATTTGATGAAGATAATGAGTTTATTACGTTGAAAGATGATAACAACCCAGAGGCATATTATGCTCATCAATTTCAATGCAAGCAATTAGGCGACATTATTTTGTTGCTAGGCAATACACCAAATAATAAAAGAGGCACTCAAATTAAATTGGTTCGTCAAGATGCGAAGGTTATCGAACACAATCCTAATTAATAGGATTAGAACTTTCCTAAAAATAGGTTAGCCGTTTCGATACTTGATCGAAACGGCTAACTATAACAAATTATAATCCCATGAACATATTTTCTTGTGAAGATGATTCATCTTCGTATATCTTTGATTCTGCAATTATAATAGTATGAGCGAGTCAAATCCTTATTCAGAAACGACTCGCTTTTACCAACAAATTATAATCCCATGAACATATCTCAAATTTGGTAGCCAAAACTTCTTTTTGACTGTGTAACTTTTAATTACAATTCAAATATCAGATTATTTCAATAACCAAACAATTACATAATCATATATTTGTGTGAAAATAATTTGATTAAAAGCTATTGTGTTTTATAGTTAATTAATTGAATGATAGTGTTTTGTGTATGATTTAATGTAGTTTTTTGTGAAAAAAAGTAGGTTGTTTTATGCCTGTTTATTATTGATTTTTATTAAAAAAAACTCTTTTTTTAACAATAAACGCCTTTTTTGAAGTGATATAAGCATTAATTTATATGTGTGACCTTTCCCTAAAGTAGACCGACCACTTACTCAAAATTTGTTTCTTGGTATATCCATTTCGACTTTGTACTTTTGTAGTATGGCAGAAATAAAAAAAATAAAGGTTTTGTATGAAGACAATCATCTGATTGCAGTAGATAAGCCAAGTGGTTGGTTGGTGCAAGGCGACCGAACAGGCGATAGACCGCTCAGTGATTTTGTAAAAGCATACATTAAAAAAAAATATAATAAACCAGGTGATGTATATTTAGGTGTAATACACCGATTGGATCGTCCAGTAAGTGGTGTAGTGATTTTTGCGAAAACCAGTAAGGCACTAACTCGAATGAATAAACTATTTCAAGATCGAGCAATACAAAAAGAATATCGAGCCATTACAGCCGAACGGCCTAAACCTATGCAAAATACGTTGACTCATTATTTGTTGAAAGATAAAGAACGAAATATAGCACGGGCTTACGATACCAAAGGAAATAGAACCAAAGACGCCAAAAAGTCTACTTTATCTTATCGCTTATTGCAAAGCATAGGTATGAATCATCTATTAGAGGTGATACCAGAAACGGGGCGTCCACATCAAATTCGAGTACAATTATCGAAGATTGGTTGCCCTATAAGAGGGGACATTAAGTACGGGTTTAACAAACCAAATACGGACGCTTCTATCCACTTACATTGCTATCGAATGTCATTTATTCATCCCGTTAAAAAAGAACCCATAAAAATAAAAGCACGAGCTCCAAAGGATCAAATTTGGGGCTTATTTACTGACTTAGAAGGCTGACTTTAAGTACATTCGTTAAACAATTCTTAAAGTTTATAAAAATACGCAAATATTATGTGATAATTTGGATTTGGACTGGCATGTTAATTATATATTTTGTATATTTGAATGTATAATTATAATCCAATATTCATGACAAAAAAGAACACATTTGTACCGAAATCTACTCAGCAGATTTCAGGAAACACTATTCAAAGAATGATAGACCAAATCGGTCAACATTCTGAAACGGTATCGAACACGCTTAATTCTAAAATTAAGAAAACGTATCTCAATCCGCGAATAGGCGTTTAGCAACTAACGCTATTATCTGTTACAACCGAGTAGCCCAAAAAGGTAGGAATCAAGGATTTCTACCTTTTTGCATTTTACAACCTATTCAATACTTCCACCATGACAGAAAAAGAGAAAATGCTTTCTGGTCTAATGTATGATGCTACTGATCCTATACTCACTGAGGAACGCCATCGAATAAGAATTTTATTTCAACAATTTAACCAAATGGGGGACGAGCAGAAAGATGCTCGAACGGCACTGTTGTATAAAATGTTTGGTGAGGCAGGAGAAGGTTTATTTATTGAACCGCCATTTTACTGCGATTACGGCTATAATATTTCAGTTGGTGATAAAGTATTTATGAATTACAATTGTTGTATTTTAGATGTCATGCCTGTAACCATTGGTAGTAATGTTCTTTTTGGACCAAATGTACAGGTATATACGGCTACTCATCCACTAAGTGCAGCTGAACGTGCAACTTGGTTGGAATATGCCAAGCCCATTTCCATTGGTAATGACGTTTGGATAGGAGGTGGAGCTATTATTTGTCCCGGTGTTAATATTGGAAATGGAGTAGTCATTGGTGCAGGTGCTGTGGTTACTAAAGACGTTCCTGATAATGTATTTTATGCTGGAAATCCTGCCAAATGGATTAAAGACATTGATAATTCAGACCACATACCTACTTCAATTTAGAAATAATTAATTTCCATAACAGTAGGACGGGTTTCGTTCATTATACTTTTGCAAATAAATGAAAATTAGGTTTTCTTTAGATGTATTGGTTTTATAATGTTCATATAACTCTACATCGTCCTGAATTAGAAAACCTAAATTTTTCTCATTAAAATCACAAACAACTCCCGATTCTAGTTTCATCATCTTTTGGCAAGAAATCCTTTCCCCATTTCCACTAGGTGCATACCCACTAAATGTATGAATATACTTTTTTGAAGAATAATAATCTTCTACGTTGAAATGGCAAATCGTTCCAATAATCCGAATGCGTGTAAAATCTCCATCATAATGGAAAGTGCTAGATGTGTTTCCAAATGTCATTATTTTATTCTGTTGCACCTGATATTGAATATGCGGCATTCCATTGATGCATATTCCCCAGACTTGGTTGAGTTCATATTTTTCCCATGCTCCATTTTGATAAACTTTTAATTTGTTGATTTTTAGTTTATTGAAAAAACGAGTATTTCTTTGTTTAAACTGTGTTTCCTCTATCGGAATACTTGGTTTGTTTTGTAAAAATTCGTCATACGATAAATAAATGCCATCGGTATAACTCATTCGATTATCAAATAATTCGCCTTGGGCTAAAAGGAAAAGGGGAGCAAAAAGGATAAGTGTAAACATTAATTTTTTCATGGTGCTAGCTTTAAAAATGACATAGATGTACAGTTTTTAACAAAGTAAACTGCTAAAAATAAATGGAGTATATAGAAAAATTTTAATTGGTTAAAAAGAGGAGTTGGAAAGTATTGAGCTTAATTGAAAAGAAAATCAATAGCATATTTGCTATATATGTTACTATTTACAATTTAAGTAAAAATAAATACAAAGTCAATAGTCATGGCTGACTATTTCAAAAAATAGGAGAAATATAAAGAAAAGTGATGTTTACTAATCTTTTAATTGAAAGCCAAGACGCAAACCAAATTGGAGCTGGTTGATGTTAGAGTTGGTATCCTCAAAGAAAACACCGTTTGCTAAGACAGCCGATTGAATACTTTCTCCTTCTGCATTAAAATGAACTTTATAATTTACAAAAGGTGTTAAGGTGATATATTTATTGATTCCAATGTCTAGCCCTGTTCCGATACCTGCATGAAAGACGGTTGAGTTATTTTCATAATTATATGTAACTATTTGCCCATTAGATGAAAATTCAGAATACTGTGTATCCAAATTTATTTGAGAAAGTCCAACTATTCCTGCTATGAAAAATCCTTTTTTTATCAATGAACCATCTTTTCCCCAAGTAGGACAATCACATTCCCCTTCAATATCTAATGGATAAATACGAGTTGGGACAGAAAATTCAATCATTGTTAATTCAAATTTATCTGGTGATGGTCGAAATGATCCATCAAAAATAGTTAGTTTAGAATCTGTAAATTTATTATACGCTAATGTTGGAAAAAACTCAATTCTATACTGAAATGGATGCAACCAATAATCTACTCCAAAACCTGTCGTATTAGGAAAGGTATACCCTTGTTCAAAATCATAGAGGTTAGAAGACTCAAAAATTTCTGTCCAAACTGGGTGTTGAATTGTATTGTACTGTGTAGAAAGTCCAATTTGTGCTGAAATAGAAAAATACCCAAAAACAAAAAATAAAATAACGATATATTGCTTCATCCTATAATAATTGATAATTTATTGAATTACGATTTTTCCTTTGAAGACTTGATCTCCATTAATCACTTCATACACATATACACCAGCATGAATATCAACGTTCATATTATTAACTGAAAGTTGCTGTTGAAATTGTTCGCCTAGCGTGGAAGCCCAAACTTTTTCGTTAACTTTCCGTCCTAGCGCATCAAAAAGATTAAAATAAATAAAATCGTCAGTTGTTTCTTTAATAGAAATATTTATTAAACTAGAAGTTGGATTTGGGTAAATAGAAAAAGCTTCGTTGAGTGCAAGATCAACCGTAATTTCGTTGGAGTAAATATATGTACCTTCAGCATTATACGCTTTTATTCTATACGTATTTAATCCAAAAATCCCCTCATCATCTGTAAATGAATAAGAATTAGAAGTTTGAACATCTACCGTTCCGATAGCATCAAATTGTAGTGCTAAACGCTTTTTTTGAATTTCAAAAGAGACGGCTGCTGCATCAGTATTGGTATCCCAGTTTAAAATGACATTTTTATTGAGCGTTTCACCTTCAAGTTGGATAAAATCAACAAAAGGTTCACCGCAAAATGGATAGATTTTTTTCTCATCTGTACTCGATAACCCAGCACCATCCGTTACCTTTAATTTAATTCTGTAATAAAAAGTTTCTTCCTGACAACCCAATGGTTCTAGCAAAGCTGTTCCTGTTGAAGTTGTTAAACTGGGTTCTGGATGAAAATGAGAATTATGGTGTAAAAAGGTAGTCCATTCATACATCAATTCATCATTATCATGTTCCGCATCTGTCACTTCAGCTATTAAAGGTAGGTTGGTAATACCATTGACAGGATAAAAATCACCATCATCAAAACTGGTTATTTCTACAATCGGTGGGGTGTTATTTAATGTTATTAACACCTCTTTGGTTCGACTAACTTGAGCGGTGTCTGTTACCGTCAATTTCGTCAAAAATGGAGTAGGCGCAGAAGTTGGACTCGTAAAAGTATGACTAGGATTCATTTCGACAGAAGTAGATCCATCTCCAAATTCCCAGAAGTAACTCAAAGGTGCTTCATAAGGGGAATAAGAATTTTCAGCACTAAATTCTACGGTCATGGGACTGTTTCCATATTGCTGATCCAAATCTAGTTGGACCACAGGTGGAGGAGTTCCACTATAACCCACTTTATGAATTTTTTGATCTACGATGTTTGTATAATACATCATTTGATCGTGTGGATTGAAAGTCAAATGTGTAATCCCTTTGCAATCGGTATGAATCGCTTTTTCTGCCACCACTTGATAGTCTTCATCTAGTTTTAAAGCTCTAATCCAACCTCGATAATCAGCTTGAATCAGATTTCCATGAAATTCTTCGGGATATTGATCGCCTTCATAGAAAAATCCAGGAATACTTGAATATCCTTCAAAGTTTTCGCCTTCAACAGTAGAATCTGTACTGTCAATTCGCATAGCAGAAGCCTCTCCGTTCTCATCAAAACTAGGTGTAAATGTTCGAGCAGGCGGATTCCAGTCCACATTACTCCATGCAATGATTGGGCGATGATGAATAAAGGTAGGAATATCTTCGGGTACTGTATCGTCAGGTTTACACGGATTTTCAAATACGACAGGATCGTTTTCTTTAGGATCTTTTAGCAAATCATTATAAGTAAAGTAAGGATCAACGCATTCATTTTGTCCATAAAATGGATTTTTTGCATCTGTATTTTCCAAATATTCCCAATGATAAGGCCATTTTCTAAAATAACTTTCGTACAAAGGCCAACCCATATTTTGTCCACCACTTCGAACGGCGTTTATTTCTTCCCAAAGATTTGCACCCACATCACCAATGAATAAATGACCAGGATTACCCGTTGACATATTATGTGCGCCTGTTCCCGCTTTTACAATAAAACGATATGGATTCCTAAATCCCAAAGCCCAAACTCTTGATTTTGCAGAACGTGGTCGATCTGCTTCATAAAATGGATTACTAGGAAGTCCGTCACCAGTTTCGGGGTCTAAGCGAAGTATTTTACCTAACAAACAGTCTATTAACTGTGATCGGAATGAACCGATATTTTCTTTTTCTTTAAGAATACCGTCATCTAGGGCTTGCTCGAAATAAGTTTCAACGGCACTTCCAATATCGGCTGTTTGAAAACTCCCACCTTCTCCAACTGAAAGCAACAATGAACCATCATTTCCAAAAACCAACCCCCCAATTCCATGAGAAATCATCAATACAGGAATGCCAGTATCAGGAGTTTCACCCAATAGAATCTTTCGAGAATCTAAAAGTGTAGTTTTAAAATCGTTAGAAGGGTCTGCCTGATAACGAGTCACTCGACCAATACTAGCCTCATTTGGTAAATCAACATCTGGATTATAATCGGGTGTTCCAAAATTGAATAAATGATGTCGATCTACGATATAAGCTAGATAGTAATAACCATTTTCGAGAAAATTAGGATGCAAAGCAAAACCAAGTAAACCATGATCTCCATAAGTGACAATTTCTTCTGAAAGATCAATTAATGGTGTTGGAATTTTATTTCCTTCGGTATCCAAAATGAAAACTTTTCCACCTTGTTCCCAAACATAACCACGTCCATTTTCATCAAAGGTAATACCAACAGGTTTTGTAAAACTTGCATCAACAGTTTCATCAAAGAATTTATCTAATATTTGACAGGAACTATCATAGGGCAGTATAGAATAGAGTAGTACCAAAGTAGTACTTAAAATAATTTTATTAAGCATAGCATTATTATATTTACACAGTATGCAAATATACACATTTGTGAG
>JAHDFQ010000193.1 GCA_020628085.1 Saprospiraceae bacterium | reverse complement strand
TATTCAAACAGTGTTCAACAGAGCATCAGAGATGCTCTGTTGAACGTGTATATTATTCTCTTAAAACCGTGATGTGTCCTTGAATTTGTTCTACTGTGGTATCTGGATATGTTCCAACCAAGACAAAGAAATATGCCCCGCCAGGAAGATCTTGACCAAAGCGATCTTGACCAATCCATTCGTTGTTGTAGTTTTCATATTCTATCACCAATTGTCCGTAACGGTTATAAATTTCTAAAGTATTACTAGTGAATAACTCCAAACAAGCAATCACAAAATTATCATTCAAACCATCTAAGCCATTTTCATTTGGTGTAATCACGGCTCGGTAATCCAAGCACTCCGCTGCATTATCACTCACAATAGTACTTGCCGATATTTGACAACCTGTGTTTTCGTCAACAACGAGAACCGTATAGGTTCCAGAGGTTAATCCACTAACACCAGATGTTGTTGTTGATCCCGTGTCATTCCATAAATAAGAATAGTTACCCGATCCGCCTGCCACTTGTACTCGTGCTGTACCATCCGCTGCTGTTGGTCCAGAAGGTGGGTTGACTTCAAAAGATAAAGTCAATTCGGATTGTACAATATCTACAGAGTTAATCACCGTACTTCCTTCACTATCAACTATAGTATAACCGTATGTTCCTGGACATAAATCTGTTACAAATAGTTCATTTCCGAAATTCTGACTCCAAACAACTGTATATGGGCCTGTATTTCCAATAGTGGTTAATGTAATTGTTCCATCACAATCATCGCCACAAGGAATTTCTACACTTTCGGATACTCCAAAATTAATCGTTGGATCAACGTCTAAGAAAATAGTTGTTGAAACCTGACAACCTAATCCGTCTGTGACGACAATTTCACAACTACCTTGACAAAGATTGGTCGCATTTGGCCCTGTTTCACCATTACACCAAACAATGCTCATAATACCATTGGTACTACTGGTGACAATACTGGCAGAACCATCGCATGCACCTGGACCACTTACATCAAATCCATTATAATCAGAGGTGATGGTCGTTGCTGAAATTGCTAAATCAGAAGAGGTTGCTATCGTAAAACAAGTAACTTCTTGAGTACCTGATTCATCTGTAATGGTAACACAATATTCATCTGCTTCTAAACCTGTAATATCTTCAGTCGTTGCTCCGTTTGTCCACAAGTAAGTATAGCTACAGAATCCACCACTAACAGAAATATCAATCGCTCCTGTATTGTCTTGTGGACAATCTATATCGGTTACACTTCCTGCTGCTTCTAATTGAACATTTATAGGATCAGCTGTTACGGGAACATTGATTGGGCTCAAAGAAGTGTTTTCACAACCATTGGCATCGGTAATCGTCAATAAATAATCACCTGCTTGACTAAGATTTGCAATATCAGCTGTAGTTGCTTCAAATCCATTTGGTCCACTCCATTGATAATTGAAAGGAGCAACACCACCCGTAGTATTATTGGATAACATAACCGCTCCATTACCTGGGCAGTCGGTTATCGTTGTAATCACAGGATCAATTTGAATCGCTTCTGGTTCAGTTACTTCAACTGACACTACTTCTGATTGTCCGTTACTATCTGTAATCGTAAATTCATACATACCAGCTTCCAAATTCATCACTAATTGAGTTGTAGGAGCGGCTTGCGCAATGGTAATGGGTTGAACGGCTGTTGCCCAATTGATGGTATAACTTGGGTTTCCACCACCTATGGAAATCGTTACCGTTCCGTTGTTGTCACCATTACAAGCTGGTTGAGTTGTCATCGTTGCTGCGGCATTGATAGCTGCTGCTTGAAATTCTACACAAAATTCTTCCGAAACAAAAGTACATCCATTAGCGTCTGTAACGGTAACGGTATAGCAACCTTGATCTAAATTCATAGGGTCTTGACCCAAAAATCCGTTGCTCCAACTGTATGAATATGGCGCTGTTCCACCTGTTACCGTAATATCTATTGAACCCAAATCTGGAGCAATTGCGTTTGTAATAACTGCTGTAAGACCTAAAGCGGCACTTGCAACTTCACTAACCGTGTAGGTATCAGTAAATTGAGCACCTGCATTATCGGTGATGGTTAAAGAGTACGTTCCTGATGATAGTCCATTCAAATCTTCTGTATTTCCAACACCTAAACCATTCTCATTTTGCCAATTCCAAGTATATGGAGGTGTACCTCCAAACGTTGAAATATCAATAGCACCTGTCTCTTCACCAAAACAATCCACGTTGGTAATAACTGGTGCAGAAGCTCCAAATACTCGTGTGATGGTACATGTTTCACTATTGGTACATCCTTCTGAATCTGTAACGATGACTTGATAATTACCAGCAAATTGATTACTAATATTTTGACTAGTAGAAATCGGTGTATTGGCATTAAACCATTCAAATGTATAACCTGGCATTCCACCTGTTACAGAAACATTAACACCACCATCACCTCCACTTGGAGTTTCTTGAATAATGTTACATGTAATTTGTATTTCGGTACCTTGAGAAACGGTAAAACTTTGAGTGGTTGTAGTTCCTAAATCATCTGTTACCGTTACGGTATATGTACCTGCAAAAATATTCGTTAAATTTTGGGTTATAGCACCATTGGCATTATTTGACCATTGGTAAGAGTATGGCTGTAAACCACCTTCTACCACTACATCAATAGCCCCAGTATTGTCACCAAAACATTGAGCATCAGTAATCACAGAGTCGTCCATGTTAACATCTAACGGTTCAATAGGAGGCGTTACTTGGAATGTAGCGGTATTTGAACAATTGGTATTATCTGTTACGGTAACTGTGTAAGAACCCGCTGCTAGATTTATCAAATCTTCACTTGATGTATTGACTCCATTCCCATTCCATGCATAAGCATAAGCACCAGAGCCACCTGTTACTGTAATATCAATTGCACCATCTGTTGCACCAATTGCCGAAGTACCTGTAATATCGCCTGTAATTACAATTTCAGCAGGTTGTGATACGATAAACGTTGAGGTTGCTACTGCATTAGTTGCATCGGTTGCTGTAACAGAGTAACTACCCGCACATAAATTTGTGATAGATTGCCCTGTTTGTCCATTGGCATTATTTGACCACTGGAAGGTAAAAGGTGCTTGTCCATTCAATAAAGCTAAAAGAATACTTCCGTTACAATCACCAAAACAAGTAGAATTGATTACTGTCGTATTATCCGAATCAATAGTGAAAAGTGGTGTTCCATTTTCAATGACAAAAGGACCAGCCGTTTGCTCACAACCATTTTCATCAATAACGAGCACACCATGATTGTTTGCGGCAGGTTGATTGATTAAATCTTCATTTGTAACTGTTCCAAGTGCTGGTGGAACATCCCAAATGTAAAAATAAGGAGCAGCAGCAGGTGCAGGTCTTGGTGTACCACCAGAAACGGAGATGAAAATAGATCCATCCTGAACACCTTCTGCGGATGTATTATTAATTTCGTCTAATGTGATGACAATTGGATCAGGTTCGGTCACGTCGAAACAACTAGAAGCCGTATTTCCGTTATCATCTGTGATGGTTACACAGTAAGTACCTGCGGATAAACCAAAGATATCTTCCGTATTTGCACCATTGTCCCAACTAAACATAAAAGGAGCAGTTCCGCCAGTAAAAACTAAATCAATACCACCTGTAGCATCTCCGTTACAATCGACACTGGTTACGATTGAAGAACCGTTTGGTCCACCAGGAGGAGTAGGGTCGCCAATAGTAATAGCCGTACTAACTGTAGCACTTGCTGTTGCAGTACAGTTATTAGCATCAGTAACCGTTACGGTGTACGTATCGGGTGATAAGTCCGTTAAATTTTGAGTTGTTGCGCCACTAGGTGACCATTCGTAAGAGTAAGGTGCTGTTCCGTTTGTTATAGTTAATGTAATTGTTCCGTCCCCCACTTGACTAGCTGTTTCGTTTGTAACAGCGGTCTCTATTCCTATTGGATCAATTCCTCCAACAGTGAATGTAGCAGAGGCCATTTGATTGTTTGCGTCTGTTATAGTAATCGTATAATCACCTGGCGTTAGGTCTGTTAAATCTTCTGTATCACCACTTGGCGTCCAAGCGAAAGTAAAAGGAGCTGTACCTCCAGAGAATACAACATCAATAGCACCGTCATTTCCACAATTGGCATCTGTAATAATAGTAGCATCTTCGTCAATTGTAATTTCAGCATCATCACAAGTAACGGTAACTGAACCAGGATCTCCTACACCAACAGGAATTGTCATTGCGACACCATCTACAAAGGCAACTACTTCTATAACCGTTTCACTACCTGTAATAGCAATACTTGAATCTTCTCCAAGATCACCTATGACATCAAAGCATAATTCATAAAATGTTGAATTGTCGGGCAATGTAACACCTGCTCCGATTGGATCATTCCAACTAAAACGTAGAAAACCTGGATTATTTTCATTAAAACTTGCTCCTAATAATGCAATAACTGTAGGTGGTACATTTTGTACCATATTATTGTACGATAACACGTTCGTATCATATTCAATTGTCCACTGTGTTCCTAGAACCTGATCGAATCCAGAAACTACAAAAGGAACACAAATCGTATTGCCATCGTCAGGACAAGCATTTACATCTTGTACTTCAACATTAAATCCACCTGAATTACTAATCGTAATATCTCCTGGATTGTCGTTCAATAATCCATTAGGGCCTGTGCTATCAATAATTTCAATATCTAAAGGCATATCAGAAAACGAAACTGTTCCGATTTGGCCTGCACTACCTACGAGGTCAAAACAGATTTCATATAGTGTCGTTCCGTCAGGCAGCGTAGTAGGTGTATTGGCAGGGTGATTCCATGTAACTCGTAGATCACCAGGAGCGGAGTTATTGAAACTAGAAGCTCCCAATGCTAACAAATTACTATTATAGTTTTGAGTTCCTGTAAATTCTAAAATACTAGGATCCCAGTTCATACTATACTGAATACCAACAATATCGTCAAAACTCTCTGCTGTTACTGGAATACAAACATTCGTTCCAACGTCTCCTACACCATCGTTTGCTATAATCGTAACACTGTTGACTCCGCCACCATCACCTGTTACATTTAATGTACCATTGGTGAAGGTGATTTCATCCGTTGGTGGCATGCCTTCAGTTGTTTCTTCGATAAAGGTTGGTGTTCCATTAAAAGTAAAATCACTAACACTGCCACCTGCACCAATTACATTAAAACAAACCTGGTAAATTACTGTACCATCGGGTACACTGATTCCTTCACCTGGATTGGTAAGATGGTTCCAAGAAAATGTAAGTATACCATCATTGATTTGACTTGTTCCAAAATTTCCAGAACTTAAATCAGGTAGGTTTGTATTTTGAACTCCATTATATGTAAAAAGATTAGGATCCCAGTTCATCGTGTATTGTACACCGACTTGATCGTCAAAATTTTCTACAGAAATATCCATACACAAAACAGATCCTGTTGGGCCACCTGGATTGGTTGCTGTAACTGTTAAAGGCCCATCCATTGGTGGGTCTACGATGTCTGGCGGCATACAATCACTGGCACCACCAACGTCTACGAGACCGTCTACGTGTATGATATCGTTGGATAAAATAGCCGTTTGACCAGTGGTGCCATCAACACCAATAATTTCACAATTGAAATTGACGCAATCAATATCTAAAAGAGATACCTCTCCAGTAGCACCAATGACGTCAAATGGTATTTGAAAAGCAATAGCTGTTCCTGCGATAGTTTTTGGTAAACCATCTAAAGAGTTCCAACTCACACGAAGCCCTTGTCCAGCAACGTAACTACCCTGAACGAGTATGAGTTCTGGATGTGTCATAGTGAATGAAACGACATTTGACATGGGACTTACCGTTTGAGGTAAAACTACCGATTCATCAAATGTTACTAAGTATTGAAAACCTATTAGGTTTTGAAAGTTTTCTACCTGTACATCGATAGAAAACGAAGTGCCTTCATCAGGTGATATACACGCTGGGTCGAAGCTAAATGTTGGAAGCGTTTGCGCTTCGGTACATGGGATAAAAGAAAATAAGTACAATCCCATTACCAAAATTAAAGTAATGATCCTATTCATGTCCACGGAATTTGGGATATACGAAATAATTATTTTATAAAAAACATTTTTTTAGAAATCTCGCCTTGCTCACCCCTGATTTTATAAATGTAAATACCAGCGGTTGGTAAGTCTTTGTTCTGAATTACAATGTGGTGTTTGCCTACTGTATACTTTGCTGTGCGTTTAAGAATCTCTTGTCCCAGTGTATTTAATACTACAAACTCTAAGTCTTGTGTTGTATTAAGTTCTATCGTTATAAGTGTTTGATTATCAAATGGATTAGGTGCGTTTTGACTTAGTATAGCTATGGTTTCTAAAGCATTAGTATTACTCATCGGTCCATTTATTGAAACAGAACCATCCTCGAATGTGAGATTTATGATACTGCTATTAGCATCTATGGCTTCTATGACAAAAGGAGTACTATTAGGATTTGGATCGTCTCTAAAATGGACAGATGTGAAGTCATTAGGATTTCCAATCACTTTAAATTCTATGGTGAAAAGAACTGCGTTATCATCTATATTGTGTGCATCACCATTCCAACGGATACGCAGTCGACCAGAATCAGATATATTAAAGTTATTACTACCTGCAAGTGGTAAAGAAAAATCTTTAGCTGTAATAAACTCAATTACAGATTCATCCCATTCTACTGCAAACTGTAATCCAATGATCGCATCAAAGTCACGTGCCATGACCTTTACTTCTGCTGTACCATTAGGATCGACATCAATTTGCGAGGCAAAAATGGTCGGTTGTGCCCCTAAGGGCACAACAAACCACAATAGCAAAGCAAAATATAACAGTAATTCTTTATTCATATCGTTTAATCGGTTTTTGACACATCAGTCGATGTTATCAAATTTTACTGCAAATGCAGTATATTATTTATCACATAGTTCTAACTAGAACTTGCTATTGGATGTATAGATTTTTTTAATTGATAGTATCAAAACTGATATTTTCAATTAGTAGGAAAGGAAGCAAGGTAATATTTGAAAACAAAATGAGAGATCTGACTTATTTCGATATTGATAAATAAAATTTTTCGTATTCTTATTTATACTAGATCGAAATATATGTTATACAGCATAGTTCTGTACAGCAGAATTTCAAATTGCGTTTGTCCTAGAGTTGTTTTCTGAAATTGCCCGAATCGAAAGCCATCAAAAGGGGAATCGGCTTTTTTGTTTTTTATATCAAAAGTGAAGATCGTAATAGAATAATTACGATATCGCATCGGGTAAAAGAGTGGCGATAAAAGTCAATTTTGATATGTTCACGTTTTTCTTCATTTGTAAGTGAATTATTTTTATATCCAACTTACAAGCACAAAGATAATTGAACTATGATTGTAATAAATACCCTAAATATGGTATTTTTTAGATTTATAAAAAATATATACTTGTCACTTTTATAGATATAGTGTATTTATTGTTTTGTAATATATATGTGAGTTATATTGATATATGCATCTAATTATAGTGTTAATCTATGTCACATATAGCTATTTTTTGTGATGTTGAATGATGGTGTTATAATCGTAAATCATCTTTTTACAATATAAATAAATTAGTTTGAATGATTGTTTTATAATGATACTCTATACAAGAATTTATTTTTAACTAACTTTTAATCAGTCAACGATATATTTAAAATCCTATTAATTTCAATAAGTATAATTTTAGAAATGTTGTAACTTTAAATAAATTATATATGGTATTATTCTTATTGTAGAAATGGTGTAAGATGAAAAATTATTACAAGTGATAACGTCACAATGTAAAATTAATTTTAGGTTTTATTTCAACATACATGGTTACATCTAAATGGAATTAGTCTGCCAGGTCGGTTCAATTTATCTCTCCCAAGAGTTGAAGAATTACAGCTAAAGATATTAATTGTTTTAGTCATATCTCTTTCCTAACTACTATAAACTCCGAATAATTTTTAGTGGAGGATACTAAAAAATATGTAAATAATTATGAGGTCAAAAATGCTGAATTGACACCACACAAATAGGATAGGTTCATTATGTAAGTGTTCGAAGAACTTGTTTTATCTATTATAAAGATATTTTTACATTCTTTTTGATAACAGTACCTTAAAATAACTATTCATAAGTGGTCGGACAAAATTACTTGCCTGCCAGCCGCAGGCAGGTATAATAAAACCGTCCT
>JAHDFQ010000192.1 GCA_020628085.1 Saprospiraceae bacterium | reverse complement strand
CTCTTTTTATGACGGCGGATTTTTTTGCACAAGTAATTTTGACTGACTACTTAGTAGCTTATCACAAGATATCGATATTTGTTGGATAATTTACTTTCGTAAGTTCCTAGACAATTATAATCACTGAAAATCATGCCATGACTTGAAAAGTATTAATATATTCGTACAACAAAATAATCTTTAAAAAATAATATTCAAAATATAAAAACGCTAATGCAATATTTTTTCACATTTTTATGTATCAGTCTTTGTTCTTTATTGGCGAATGCCCAGGCTGATTATCGAATTGCCGAAGGAACACAAGCTCTTTCTACTGTTGCTCAATATAGGATGCCTGTTCAAAATAATGAAGCTTTACTACAACAAGAAATGAATAATCGCCGCAGTGATCGCCCCGATCATTTCGCCGTTCCAATGCAGGTCAATATCAACCCTGAAACACACGGAACTTGGGAGCAAACTCCAAACGGAACAGACGTATGGCGATTACGCATCTACTCCCAAGGAGCTAAATCCCTAAATTTAGGTTTCACAACATATAAAATGCCAGAGGGTGGAAGTCTGATTTTATATTCTGCTGACATGAAAAGTGTTCAGGGACCTTTTACACCTTTGGACAACGAAGAACACGAACAATTATGGACTCCCGTTCTAGGAGGAGACGAACTGGTTATTGAAGTACAATTGCCCTTGAATAACAAAAAAGCGTTAGAGTTAGAATTGAGTGCTGTAAATCACGATTTTGTAGGTATAGAAGCACAATTATCGGGTTCTTGTAATTTAGATGTTGTCTGTGGAGCAGAAGATGGCTGGGATATTGTTGATGATTATCGAGATATTATTCAATCCGTAGCCTATACAACCTTGAACGGTTTTGCCAATTGTACGGGTTTTTTGGTGAATAATACGAACCAAGACTTAAAACCTCTTTTTATGACGGCGTTTCACTGTGGTGTAGATGTGCAGTCTGCTCCGACAATGGTCGCATATTGGAATTTTCAAAATAGTGATTGCCGCCAACCTAATAGTCCTCAGAGTGGCGTAGACGGCGACGGACAACTCAATACATTCAATTCAGGTTCTATTCTACGTTCCACTTGGGCACAATCTGATTTTGTGTTGGTCGAACTAGATGATCCTGTGGTAGATGCTGCTGATGCGTTCTTTGCGGGTTGGACAGCCGAACCGATACTCCCAACAAGTGCTATCGCAGTACACCATCCAAGTAATGATGAAAAAAGAATAAGCTTTGAAAATGATAATGATTTTTATTTAAGTACATGGGTCGCTAGTCCAGATGAAGTAACAGATGGCGATCATATTATAGTTGAAGACTGGGATATTGGAACAACAGAAGGTGGTTCGTCAGGTTCGCCTTTGTTCGATCAGAATAAACGAGTAGTGGGTCAATTACATGGTGGAGGTGCTGCATGTGGAAATGATAGTTATGATGTATATGGTTGGTTTCATACATCTTGGGAAGGTGGGGGAACACCAGCGACTCGCCTCAAAGACTGGCTCGATCCTAATAATACAGGTGCTTTAACGATTGATGGTACGAATGGAGCATTAACGTTAGCGGCTGGTTTTTTAGAACTATGTAACAATGAGGATGATTTAGGCATTGTCTTAAATGTTGGAAACTTTTTTCAATCAGGGGTCAACTTATCATTGTCAAATGTACCCAGTGGTTTAAGTGCAAATCTTTCTTCTGCACAGACAAATCCTGGAAGTATTGTTATTTTAAATCTATCAAATATTAATAATCTTTCATCGGGTTTTTATAATATAAATATTAATGGAACAGATGGATTAAATTCAAGTGGAACAACTCTCTCTTTACAAATATTTGAATCGAATATAGCAACTCCAACGCTTACTGAACCATCAAATATGGAAACGGATGTTCCTTCTTTTACTACTTTCCAATGGCAAGCAGATGATAATGTAAATAATTACCAATTTCAATTATCCACCAATTCTAATTTTAATAATACGATTGTCGATGAAAATACAGATCAAAACACCTTCAGCGGAATTATTTTAAATCCAGTAACCACATATTATTGGAGAATCCGACCAAGTAATGTTTGTGGAACAGGCAACTGGTCATCTACTACTCAATTTACAACGGCAAACACTATTTGTGAACAACCAACGGGTACAGATTTACCAATAGAAATAAGTACGGGACCTGCAAATGTGTATACCTCAACTATCAATATCACTGAACAAGGAATAGTAGAGGATATCAATGTAATCAACTTAAGAGGCTTACATACTTGGGTAAGTGATTTGGATGTTACTTTGATTAGTCCGTCAGGAACAGAAGTTTTGTTGTTTACCGATCAGTGTGGAAGTGAAGATGACTACTTTATTAACTTTGACGATCAGGTTACCGCAACTTCCATTATCTGTCCAATGAATACAGGTGCTACTTATCAACCAGCAGGTTTGTTGGCTGATTTTAATGGGGAACAAGCGGCTGGTACTTGGACGTTGCGGATAGATGATACGGCTAACGACGATGGTGGTGTTTGGCAAAACTGGCAACTCGAAATTTGCGCTACCGCACCTGTTGCTGTGCAAGAACTACCTCAAAATAGTGTTTCTATTTATCCAAACCCAACTCACGATCAGGTTCAAATTAATTTAGAAGCTATTGCTAATATGGACGTAGAAATTGAATTATATCATATTAATGGACAGTTACTAAACCGTCAAAACTTAGCCCAAAATACGACGACGACATCCATTAATTTGAATCCATATACGTCTGGTGTCTATATTGTAAAAGTTATTACCAAACAAGGTATTCTAAGTAAACGAGTGGTAAAACAGTAAGATGACTTCTTTATTAAATGAAGTAGTTTAGGAAGAGTGTTAATTTACACGAAAGTGAAGAACGAAAAGCTATAAATTCCAATAAAAGCGTAACTTTGCAGCGTTTTAGAGGTTACTATAACATAGAAATATATTGCTTTTTAAAAAATAATATAAAGTAAAATGCAAACAACAAGTTTAAAGTACAAAGTAAAAGATATTAATTTAGCGGACTGGGGTCGCAATGAAATGCGATTGGCAGAAGCTGAAATGCCAGGTTTGATGTCCTTGCGAGAAGAATATGGTGCAAGCCAGCCTTTAAAAGGTGCTCGTATTGCAGGATGTTTGCACATGACGATTCAAACGGCTGTTTTAATAGAAACATTGGTCGCTTTAGGAGCTGAGGTAACTTGGTCTTCTTGTAATATTTTCTCTACTCAAGATCACGCAGCAGCAGCCATTGCTAAAGTAGGAGTACCTGTCTTTGCTTGGAAAGGGTTGAGCGAAGAGGAATTTGACTGGTGTATTGAGCAAACCTTATTTGCTTTTGAAGGTGGCAAGCCTTTAAACATGATCTTGGATGATGGTGGTGATTTAACCAACATGGTATTAGATCGTTTTCCAGAACTAGTAAAAGACATTCGTGGATTAAGTGAAGAAACGACTACTGGTGTACACCGTTTATACGAACGTATGAAAAACGGAACTTTGACGATGCCAGCGATCAATATTAATGATTCAGTTACAAAATCAAAATTCGATAATAAATACGGTTGTAAAGAATCATGTGTGGATGCAATTCGTCGTGCAACAGATGTAATGATGGCAGGTAAGGTTGCTGTTGTTGCAGGGTATGGTGATGTAGGAAAAGGTTCTGCGGCTTCATTGCAAGGTGCGGGTTGCCGAGTAATTGTAACAGAAATCGACCCAATTTGTGCGCTTCAAGCAGCAATGGACGGTTTTGAGGTGAAGAAAATGATTAATGCCATTCCAGAAGCTAATATCGTTGTGACTGCAACGGGTAACAAAGATATTTTGACAGCGGAGCATTTCAAATTGATGAAGGATAAAACCATTGTTTGTAACATCGGACACTTCGACAACGAAATCGATATGGCTTGGTTAAACGAAAACTACGGAAGTAGCAAAGTTGTCATCAAACCACAAGTAGATTTATACAACGTTGACGGAAATGACTTGATCGTACTTGCAGAAGGTCGTCTAGTCAATCTAGGTTGTGCAACAGGTCACCCATCTTTCGTTATGTCCAATTCATTCACCAATCAAGTATTGGCACAATTAGAATTATGGCAGCACCATGATAAGTACGAAAATAAAGTATACATGCTTCCTAAGCATTTAGACGAGAAAGTAGCGTACTTACACTTAGCTAAAATCGGCGTTGAATTAGAAGAATTATCTAAAGAACAAGCAGATTACATCGGTGTAGAACAAGCTGGTCCATACAAACCAGAATATTACCGCTACTAAAAGAAGTATTATAGCCTTTAGGCTGTAAGAAAATATAATGAGAAAACGCCTAAACTTCAAAGTTGAAGTTTAGGCGTTTTGTATTGAAAATAAAGATAAATCCAATATTTGTAAAGCTGAAAAAAAGGAAATTCAAAGAGAGAAAATCCGTTAAACGGCTTTAGATTTTGCTGCTGAAATTTTACTCAAATTCCAAGTATAGTTGTTTTTTGTGGGAGAGGAAGGATAAAACAGGTGGGAGTGGGTGAGTGGCGGTGAGTTAAGTCCCGAGTACTCGAGATCAAGCATTTTGGATACTTTCCTGCCCGACGGGTCAGGCGGGTTGGCGACTGCAAAAGTATCGCCCCGCATGGACAATATCTAAGATTGTACTTTCACATATATCAATTAAGTTTTCCTATCTTATTTATGAAAATCGCCTTCCTCGCAGACCCTCTCGACAACCAAACCGCAGGTATTCATGTGTACACACGTGAAATTATAAAAGCTATTACCCAGTTAGAGACGTCCCATGAATTTCTAATTATTAGAGCTAAAGAAGGCAACGAAGACTTCGGGGAAGCCAAACAAATCATTGTTCCAGTAGAATCCTTTCCGCCATTTCATTTACGGTTACGGCAGCTCTTTTCGATACCAAAAATATTAATTCGTGAAAATGTAGATATAGTCATTGAACCAGCACATTTTGGCCCGTTTAATTTACCCGAACAGATCAAACGAGTCACAGTGATTCATGACTTGACGCCATTATTATTTCCGCAGTTTCATCCATTTATGAGTGTCTTATTTCATAAAGTATTTTTAAAAAGAACCCTACGGCAAACGGATTTAGTCATCACCAATTCACTACATACCGCCAATGATGTCATCCGACAATTTCCATTTACTAAAGATAAAATTGAACCAATCCTTTTAGGAAAAAATGAATCCTATGTGCCCAAAGAAAAAAGGATGGATATTCTGCAAAAATATAATATTCGACCACCATACTTTTTACATACAGGAACATTAGAACCACGTAAAAATTTGATGTTACTATTGCAAGCTTTTGAAGCATGGAAACAGCAAACAGGAAAGCCGCATCAATTGGTTTTAGCAGGAAAAAAAGGCTGGCAAATTGACGATTTGTATGAAGCTATAGACCAATCTCTGTATAAAAACGATATTTGTTTAACAGGTTTTGTAGTAACAGAAGATATACCGTATATATATAGTGTTGCCGATTGTTTTATTTATCCCTCAAAATATGAAGGATTTGGTTTGCCTATACTTGAAGCGATGAGTTGTGGTACGCCTGTGATTTGCTCTAATACATCTAGTATGCCCGAAGTTGGGGGAGCGGTAGCGTATTATATTGATCCTAACAATAAAATGGATGTAGTGCGTCAGATGAATCAGGTTTTAATGGATAAAGCGAATGGAAAATTACCAATTGAGAAAATGACCCAACAAGCCAATCCGTTTAGTTGGGAGCAAACAGCAAAAAAAACACTACAAGTTTTAGAAGACTTATTATCGTCGTCCGAATAAATACTGTGTAAAAAGTTTATTCAAAGTGTATCACAGCCTTTAGGCTGTCGAGTCGCTCATTGTTCACTTTTACAGCCTAAAGACTGTGATACAATTTACTTATACGGATTCTTCCTTAATATGACAAAATGCCAAAATCGCCAAATATCGAACCACAGGAAGAAAGTCTGTTTTTGAATAATCTTCCAACTAGAAATAGGTTGATGTTTTTTGAAAAATGCTTTTCGACCACCGAAAATGATGTGGCGTTGTTTGAAGAAAACTTCAACAAATGATTGAACTTGAATTTGCAAAAATTGCTTTCTCCAAAAAATAATATTCATGATAAACACCAACGAATATTTAAACAACATAGAAGGTAAATTAAATAAAATCACTCCCCACGGCATCAATTTCCAATACGTATACCAAACGGCTATTTGAATACTCAATGTATACTGATAGTCTCTGATCTTATTAATAGAACTACTTATTTTATGATAAACCACTGCCGACGGTTCAAAAATAGTTGTATAGCCTAAAATGTTGGCTCGTACACCCAACTCTGCATCCTCATAACCTGTATTAAAATAGTCATCAAAAATTCCGATTTCTCGCAACATTTGTACACTATATAGTGCTGCACCCGCACAAGCTCCAAAATTCTCAAACATTTCGGTATAATCATCAACAGATTCTCCATGACTAATAGCAATGATCTCCGCTGTATTGAGCATCCGATGCCCAGCATTGTCCATCCTTCTACGATTGTGATAGTCGATCATCTTACTGCTAACCATGTCGGCCTGATTTCGTTTGGCGGAAGCCACTAAGTTTTCTAACCAGTCTTTTTCTTGTGTGGTATCATTATTTAATAGAACCACATATTCAAAATTTTCTTCTAGAACTTTTCTCAAAATGGCATTATTACCTTTTGTAAAACCCAAATTGCTTTCATTGAAAATTAATTTAATCTTTGAGTGCGTACCGAAGTGCTTTTTTAATTGTTCAACATCATACTTATCAGACCCATTATCTACCAAATAAACAATGTAATCAGTATAGCTTTGTTGTGTTAAAGCTTCCATACATTCAAGCGTATCTTCAATGCCGTTCCAATTTAATGTGATGATAGGTATGGTCATAACCTCCATAACGGGATTGCAGCTAGAATGTTATTTTCGTATATTTGGATAAAGTAAGGGAAATCCCCTTTAATTGCTAAACCTATAAATATGATAACAGACATCAATCAACTTGACCTCAATAAGAAATATACGTATTCAGATTATTTGACTTGGCAATTTGACCAAATGGTAGAATTGATACGAGGACGCGTATTTAAAATGTCGCCAGCACCAAGTCTTTTTCATCAAGAAGTATCAGGAAATATTTATTTTTTATTAAAAGGTTATTTTTTGAATGATCTCTGTAAAGTGTTCCACGCTCCTTTTGACGTCCGATTGCCTGTTTTTGATGAAAATGATGAGTTACTCAAAGATACTGTCGTGCAACCTGATATTTGTGTGGTTTGTGATGTTTCAAAATTAGATCAACGCGGGTGTAATGGCGCACCAGATTTAGTAGTTGAGATATTATCTCCTAGTACTTCACAAAAAGATTTGACTGAAAAATATGATTTGTATGAACAATGTGGCGTACAAGAATACTGGATTATTCATCCAACAGAAAAGACATTACTTATTTTTCAATTAATAGATAATAAATACAAACTTTATAAACGACCTTTTGCAAAGGGTGATATTGTACAATCCCCCTTGTTTTCGGAAATGGAAATAAACTTAACTACTATTTTTGATTACGAATAAACCTAGTAATAATGATAAAAGGTATCAATCAACTTGATCTGCCCTCAGGCAGGGCTTACCTGCTGCAAGCAGGGATTCCACGCCGCTCTCAGAAAAAACAAAATCATGTTCAACTTCCACCACTACAACAGCAATCTTAAAAAGTACGCTCGAAAACTCCGTAACAACTCCACTAAAGCCGAAATCCGAATTTGGTGTGAACTCCTACGCGCCAAAAAGACAGGCTATACCATCAACCGCCAACGCTCAATAGACAAAATGGTCGGATAAAATTACCTGTATAATAAAATCGTCCTTCAAAAATTGACTAAGAAATTGAATACTTGGAAATTACCTGCCTGCGGCAGGCAGGCGAAGGAAAATTTTGAAGGACTTGAAGATTTTATTATGCTAATTTTTCTGACCTTACTAATCAGTACATTGTTGATTTTTATTGTAGAAAACTAAAACTCATTATTGAAATAGACGGATGGACACATTCTGACCCTGTTGTACAAGAAAAAGATCGTATTCGCCAAGAACGTTTAGAGGGTCTGGGTTATCACTTTATTCGTTTTACAGATGCCGAGGTGTTTCATGAATTAGATTGGGTGAAAGCTAGCGTAATGAATAGGATGAAGGAGTTGGAAAAAGGATAGAGGACTGGACATCA
>JAHDFQ010000191.1:6565-8326 GCA_020628085.1 Saprospiraceae bacterium | reverse complement strand
ACAGCACTCTATATATACTTCCCCTCCTTAAACCTCCAAGACAATTTTGAGGGCTCGACGCCCGACAAAATTGCAAACAAGTAGTATTTGCAAGTCAAAATCATTTAATGGACAATTCCGATTCAATTAACAAAAAACGTGAACTAGACCCTGCCCGTTCACGTTTTTCATGATTATAATTTAAATATTAAATGCTAATAATAGTGTGGACGACGCACTTTCGCTACATATTTTGCCAAACGTAAGACCTGACAAGTATAACCAAATTCGTTATCGTACCAAGCATAAATGGTCGCTGTTTTACCGTCATCTGACAGAATCATAGAAGGAACATCCAAGACGGAAGTCGTGGTCATTCCAACGGCTTGGCTGGATACATATTCTTTATCTTCCGAATAATGAATTTGCTCAAAATAATCAGAATTCAAACACGCATCTTTAAGTAAGGCACTCAATTCCGTTAGAGTAGTAGTCTTATCAAAGGTCAAACTCATAATCGCCAAAGAAACATTCGGTGTTGGTACACGAACCGCATTTCCAGTCAATTTTCCTTTTAAATGTGGAATTACTTTGGCGACTGCTTTCGCAGCACCTGTCGAGGTCAACACCATATTGGTAGCTGCACCACGTCCACGTCTCGGTTTTTTATGAAAATTATCCACCAAATTTTGATCGTTGGTATAAGCATGGATGGTTTCGATGTGTCCTTTTTGAATATTATATGCACCATCTACCACTTTAAGAATCGGAACAATGGCATTTGTTGTACAAGAAGCGGCACTAAATACCGTCTCTTTTTCCAAATCTAAATCCGTATGATTAACACCATAAACAATATTTGGAACGCCATTTCCTGGAGCTGTCAACATAACCTGAGAAACACCTGGTCGTAGATGACGAGATAAACCCTCGTGATCTCTCCAAACACCTGTATTATCAATTACTAAAGCATTTTGAATCCCATATTGTGTGTAGTCAATATCTTCGGGTTGACCTGCAAAAATGATCTTTACTCGATTTCCATTCACAATTAATTCCGAATCCTCAACAGAAACTTCCACACTACCATGATAAGTTCCATGCACCGTATCTTCTTTTAGAAGTGCTGCTCTTTTGGATAATTCTTCTGCACGATCTTTCAATTTCGGGCGTAGAACAATAGCTTTCAAACGCAACTGTTCACCTTTACCTGTCATACTAATGATACGTCGAGCAGCGATTCGACCAATTCGACCAAATCCATATAATACTATATCTTTTGGTTCTAATATTTCGGTATCCGAATGAGTAATTTCATTTAGTTTACCACTAATAAAGGTAGGAATATCAGTATCATCTGTTTTTTCTGCGTACCACTCACTAGCTAACTTTCCAATATCAATTTTACAAGGTTTAAAATCAGGATTAGTCGCAATAGATCGAGCAATATCTAAGGAAACGGATACTTCTATGGCTTGTGGAGCATATTTGGTGGAAGCAATATGTGCTGCCATAATTTCGCTGGTGCGAGCATCGTAAATTTCTTTTCTAAAAAAGATTAAGTCAATAGCTCTATCAAAGCGTAGTGAACCTGCTATTTGCAACAATTCTAAAGCATATTTTTCGTTCGTTCGCCATGCTTCGAGCGAGTGATCGCTTTCATTACGGATCAATAATTCATCGGAATTCATAAATGATAAGAATTTATAAATAAGTTTATATAGTTGCCGCAAATATCGCAATATAAAATCAATAAATCTAGCCTTGTGAACTTATTTTATT
>JAHDFQ010000191.1:0-6465 GCA_020628085.1 Saprospiraceae bacterium | reverse complement strand
CTAATGCACATAGCAAAAGCTACTAATAATAAATTGAAATTTTTCATTTGTAAAATATATTTGGTTTAATAATATACATGCTAAAAATCATCATGTCAGATATGATAAAAAAGTATTAAATTTTCTATAAAACTGTAGTAGTGAATGTGTTAGGTAAGAATGAAGAGAAGATTGTTGGTTAAACCTCTATTTCACTTGTCTTACAGGAGACAAAGTTAAATATTTTTTAAGAAAAGTCTATTTTTTATAAACTTTTTTTGAGTTCATTTTTAAAAGCAATATTCCCCAAGCTAAAATAAAACACAATCCACCAATAGGCGTCAACGGCCCCAACCATGTCCAACTTTCAATGCTTAGGAGAAACCGACAAGACAATAAATAAATAGAGCCAGAAAAAAGAATAATTCCCAAAGACATCAATCGCATTGATGGAAGTAAATTGATTTTTGGGTAATTTTTTTGAAGTATTACCAATATAAATAGTCCGAAAGTATGATAAAACTGATACCGAATACCCGTTTCATAACTAGATAATTGGGCAGGAGGAAGGCTTTCTTTGAGGGCATGTGCGCCAAAAGCACCTAAAATAACTGCCGTTAAGGCAAATAAAGCGGCTACTTGTATATATCGTTGATTCATTTCGTCGAGATTTATTGAACTTCTTAGTAATTTTGTTTTTTATTTCCTCAAAACTACTCATTTGAACAACATTAACACCAAAAGGATTGTAACGATTATTTCATTTTTTGTCGTTCTATATATTTTATCGTTTTTTATCCGTTTTCCTTTCTTTTCTATCCAAAATATAGAAGCGATTCCAAGTAATACGCTGGCTTTTGTAGAATTGCCAAATACTTTTTTGAAAAAAGATAGTGTTAGCAAAACAGCTATTGTGCAGCAATTCAATCAATGGTCGATTGGAGAAAAAATTGGTGTTGACTTAGAAGTATTCGGACATCTTTTTGGAGAACATATTCATCATCTAAAACCTCGAAAAATCAGTATTGCTATCGCTAACGGAAAAGCAGATGAAATTGATTTTTTGTATGTATTAGATGGTTTGAAAAAGAAATATTTACTCAAAAATAACGCAAAAGAATATACTTATCTAGATCAACCCATTTATGAAATTCAGTTAGGAGAAGAACGATATTCCTATACTTTTTATAGAAATTTATTGTTGTTTGCCCGTTATTCAGTCATCGTAGAAGATGCGATTAATCAATTAGAAAAACGACGAACAAATTTATATCGAAATACCGCTTTCAAGGAGGTTTATAAGAAGAAAATTACACCAAAGGATATAGTTGTGTATACAAATCCTAGCCAACTAACTTCGAGTTGGAAACCCTATTTCAAAAAGAATGTATTAGCTTCAATGAGAACCATTTCTGACCAAAACAACTGGACTCGTATTGTACTAGAAAAAAGTGAAAATGACCTGAATATTACTGCTGAAAGTGTTCCAATAGCTTCAAATCATCACTCTAGTAATCTTAGAAAATGTGGAAAGGTTGCAGCGTTTTCATTGCCAAAAACCTTCCCAAATAATACCAGTTTCTTTCAATTAGATGCCTACAAAGATTACCACTTTATTAAAGAAGATCAAAAAGAAGTTTTTAATAAATATTTTAAATCATGGATTGGTCAAAACATTGCCTTTTTAATGACTGAACCTTATAATCAGAATTATAATAACGAACATTTTATGGTGTTAGATGCTACAGACAATAACATGGCACAAACTGATTTATGGATGACATCCATTGATTCAAAACTGGAATATATGAGTTATGAAATTGGTCAAATTGATCTAAAATTTAGTTTGCCGAGTTTATTTGGATTTCGTTATGAAAGTATGTCAAAACCCTATTTTACGATCCTAGACCAGCAAGTTGTTTTTGCTCATAATGTGAATAGTTTAAAGGGGTTATTGGATAAGTATACCGTAAATCAAACACTCAGTAATGATGCTGATTTTATACAATTGTGGAATCAATCGACGACTAAACATCATTCCATGACCTTCATTCATCCTAAGTTAAATAGTTATTTTATGGATACGTTTATAAAAGATAAGAAGGGAAAACCTGTTGGTGATTTAATCAATATCTTTTCAAAGCAAAGTCCTATTCTGTTGACTACTAATATTTTAAAGAAAAAAAATCAAATACAAGTTTTAACTAATAAAAATACGTCAAATAATAAAAATACCAGTATTGCTTGGAGAACAGCATTGGAAGCAGAAACCATTGCTAAGCCAAAATTAGTGCAATACCAAAATCAAACCGCCATTATCGTTCAAGACGAAAATTATCAGGTGTATTTATTAAATAAGAATGGGAAAATCATCTGGAAAAAGCAACTCAACGCTGCTATTTTATCTGATATTTTTGAATTGGATTATTACCAAAACGGAAAAAACAACTACCTTTTTAATACGAAGCATAAGATTTACTTGGTGGATAATAATGGTGAAGATGTTCGAGGGTATCCGTTTGGTTTGAAGTCTCCGATGAGTAATGGTTTAATAGCTATCGACTTTGACGGGACAAAACAATTTGATTATTTTGTAGCATGTGAAAATAGAAATGTTTACGGTTTCGATCAGCAAGGAAAGCCCCTTTCAGGTTGGAATCCAAACTTTAATAATGGCATCATTCGCCAAAATTTCAAACATTTTCAATATCAAAATAAGGACTATATTATTAGTATTAATACAGGATCAAAATTACAAGTACATCAAAGAAATGGAAAGCCCAGATTCAATCCCGTATTTCTGAAAAATAGTACCGCTTTTGACTTTGAGAATACCAAATACTCTACCCGAATTGTAGCTAAAGATCAAGGTAGTCGAATTCGGGTGATAAATTCAGAAGGTGCATCTTTTAGAATTGGGTTGTGCCAACCCACCGATCAAATGAACCAATTCGCTTTTGCAGATATAATTGGTGATAAACGAAATGATTATATTCAGCTAATTGATTCCACAGTTTGCTGTAAATATTATGAAAATACAACACTAAAAGATACTTTAAATTATACCTATGAATACGTCCAAGATACTATTTTTGGAGTACCGATGAACAACAGCGATAAATCCTTTTTAGGAAGCGTCAACTCTGAGAAAGCACAAATTAGCTTACTCAACAATCAAGGAGAACTATGCGCCAATTTCCCGTTGGCAGGAACGACTCCCTTTGTTGTAACTGACTTATTTCAAAATCAACAAAACATCTTGATCGTCGGAAATGGAGCGAGTGTTTATGCGTATCAACTGAGTGAGTGATGTGTATAAATTCTGAATCAAATGATGACTTTAGTCACCATTTGATTTGATCCGCTACCTCCGATTCTTCAAATATTTCTCTCGCATTACCTCCTGCACAGGACGATCCTGAATCTTACTTTCCAACCAAGAAATAATATCCAAATAAAGAAAAGAACGCTTTTCATACGGATGTTCTACCCATTTTTGGAGCGACGCTTTTAAATTAACAAACAACGGAATCAACTCTTTCGGATTCATATATAATGCCTTTCTCAAAAACTTCAAAACCTCTTTTTGAACAGCATTGAGATCTTCTATTTTAGCCAAATAGCGATATACTGACTTCACTAAATATTCTAATAATTCAAAATGTCCCAATTCATAATGACCGATTAAATGTAGCATTCGAGCGTAGCATTGAATATCCTCTCGCAGTTGTCCAACTTTTGATTGAATAATTAAATTGAGGTAGTCAATCGCTCGTTCGTTATCACCAATAACAAAATAATAGGTTCCAATTTTATAATAAAAAATAAGAATTCGATGCTGATCTATTTTACGATTATGAAGTTTAACTTGTAATTCTTTTTCAAGCTGAGGAATCCATGCATCTGCATCAGGAAATTGAGCTTCTAAGAAACCTTGATTGAACTTAGTTGTATTTTTATAAAGAAAAAGGAGGGTTTTAGTATTCTCAGAAAAATTGTGTTTGTTTGCTTCTTCAAAAGCAATCAATTCACCTAAATATGTACTCAATTTACTAGAATATCCCAATTGAAATAGAGCCGATAACAAGTTATTATATCCACGAATATATAAATCTACATCGTGCTTAATCATGCTTAGATTTGCCTTAAATAAATCAACCCATTTTTGAGCATATTTATAGCAAAGCGGAAAATCTTGCAGAATGTAATAGTACCAAACATAAGCCTGGCATAGATGTATTTTTTCAAAAAAAGTTAAGTTCGATGGATGCGTAACTTGAAGACGGGATTGAAAAAAATGAGACATAATAACTGCATCTTTTTCGTTTTTGACATGCCCAATTTTTATATACATACCATACAGCTGCAAAGACAGATTAGTTAATTGCCCTACACCTTTAATAACTTTTACTCGTTTAGTGGATTCTTCACTTAATTCTTCAGCACGATTAGCGATGCTCCTTGTGATATGACGAGACTCGATCATTTTTTCAAATTCCACAATCTCCAAATGTAAAATGTCTTGATTGTGCAGTTTAGCCAATTGCTTCGCCTTTTCTAGCATACGCAGACTTTGTAAAAACAGACCTTTATTATACAAAATACGAGCATTATCAACGTATTCACGAATTTCAATATCAATATTTTTTTGAATATGAATAATCCGTAAACTCGACATAATTTGCTTATACAGATGCCTTTTTTGATTGGATAGTTGTTGCTTTTTTATCTGTGGTAGTTTCTTTAAAATGACGTCTTCTTCAAACTTATTAAGCTTATCCAACACATCGAAAAGTTGTACAAATTTCAAATCTCCGCCTTGCTGATTGCGACTAGCAAATAACTTAAAATTTCGCTTTTCCGCCTTGGTTAAGCTTTTTATGAGTTGAAAAAGAATATCTGTTTGTTGGTTGGGCATTGTAAAAAGTTATATGCTAACTGCCTGATTATGAGTTTTTAAATTAGTAATTGTCCATCTTTAGTAATCGTAGTCTGACCGTTTTTTAGTATTAATAATTATAAACAAACTAAATAGATTTGGTATTAAGAACACTAACTAATCAAACGAAATAACAATAGTAATTCTTTTTTCATTTAAAAGTTGATTTAAAACAGGCTAATTTTTAAGATGGCAAAAACATTATTTGATAAAATTTGGGATACACACACGGTCGAGGCAAAAGATAATTATCCTGACTTAATATACATTGATCGACACTTTATACATGAAGTGACTTCACCACAGGCTTTTGATGGATTAAGAAAAAGAGGAATACCCGTCTTACGTCCAAAACAGACGGTTGCTACGGCAGATCATAATGTTCCGACCCAAAATCAACACCTTCCCATAGTTGAGCCACTTTCCAAGTTTCAGGTTGATACGTTAACTAATAATTGTAAAGATTTTGGTATTGACCTATATGGTTTGGGACACGAAAAACAGGGAATCGTACACGTGATTGGTCCTGATTTGGGCTTGACTTTGCCAGGGATGACAATTGTGTGCGGTGATTCACATACATCTACACATGGAGCATTCGGAAACATCGCCTTTGGAATTGGAACAAGTCAAGTAGAGCAGGTTTTGGGTACACAATGTCTATTACTAGATCGACCGAAAACCATGCGAATTGAAATTAATGGAACGCTAAGTAAAGGTGTCTTATCAAAAGATATTATACTTTATGTCATTTCTAAGATATCTACGTCTGGTGGGACAGGTTATTTTGTAGAATATGCGGGTTCGGCTATCGAATCGTTGTCTATGGAAGCTCGGATGACCATTTGTAATATGAGCATTGAAATGGGGGCACGAGGCGGAATGATTGCACCTGACCAAACTACATTTGATTATATTGAAGGTAAAGAATTTGCTCCAAAAGGTGCAAAATGGGATGCAGCGGTTGCTTATTGGAAAACACTAAAGACAGATGAAGGCGCGACTTATGACAAAGTAATAAAATATGAAGCTGCCGATATTCAACCAATGATTACCTACGGTACCAATCCAGGCATGGGAATGGGTATTGGAGAAGCAATTCCAGTTCAGGCGGTAGAAAGCACCGTTCAAGATATGGATAAAGCAATGAAATATATGGATTTATCTATTGGACAATCTCTACAAGGCAAAAAGATAGATTATGTT
Organism: Saprospiraceae bacterium; assembly: GCA_020628085.1. Classification (GTDB taxonomy): domain Bacteria; phylum Bacteroidota; class Bacteroidia; order Chitinophagales; family Saprospiraceae; genus JAHDES01. The sequence continues at coordinate 341 of JAHDFQ010000191.1, read as the reverse complement.
TTTATAGGAAGTTGTACCAATTCACGCATCGAAGATTTGCGTTTAGTGGCTGATTTTGTGAAAGGGAAACAAAAAGCGGAGCATGTTAATGTGTGGATTGTACCAGGTTCAAAACAGATAGAAGTTCAAGCCCAAAAAGAAGGGTTGGATCAGATCTTCAAAACAGCAGGATTCGATTTGCGGCAAGCAGGCTGTTCGGCTTGTTTAGGAATGAATGAAGATAAAATTCCAGCAGGAAAATATTGTATTTCTACTTCCAACCGAAATTTTGAAGGACGACAAGGACCAGGTTCACGGACGTTTCTAGCAAGTCCCTTAATGGCTGCCGCAGCAGCGATTAC
>JAHDFQ010000190.1 GCA_020628085.1 Saprospiraceae bacterium | reverse complement strand
GCGGTTATTATACTAACCTGCCCGACGGCAGGCGGGTTTTTCTGACCTACTACTTCTTTAAGCAACACTAATGTCACTCCAGTCAAATAAACATTATACAAATCTTTCTGTTACGCTACTTAAATAGGTCATAAAATTTCAGATGCTTAAATATCTTAGATTGTTCATGCTCATTTATGTCAATTGTGCGTCTTTTTAAACAATATTAGTACTTGTAATCTATCCTTCTATCATTTTTGAATAAATAGAGTTAAATTTGAACAGCTTTTAATCATTTTCAACACACAATTTAGATCATATGGCTAAATATATACTCCAATGGTTTGTAGGACTCATGTGTTTTACACAAGTTCATGCACAGTTTGATTTTTCGGAGGAAACAAATTCTCTAAATATATCGGCTGTTCGATCTGGTGCCCCAATGGCTGTAATTGACATCAATGGTGATTTTTTAGATGATATAGTTCGTTTAGATGGGACAAGTGACTTGTATATAGATTATCAAGGGCAGGATAATACCTATACTTTTTATGGCTTACCAAATGTAACAAGTAGTGCTTGGGCAATGGTGGTTGCTGACTTAAATAACGATGGTATGAGTGAAGTCGTAGCAGGTGGTGCATACAATGGAGTATCACTTGTTGAACCCGATGGGAATGGTGGTTATACAAGGAGTTCACTTGATGGTCCAGGTTTGTTCGTTCAAGGATCAAATTTTGTAGATATTAATAACGATGGTTACGTAGATTTCTTTTCATGTCATGATGATGGGCCGAATCAAATCTGGGGCAATGACGGCAATGGAAATTTGTTTTATAATAATGATGATTTTATAGATTTAGCACCCTATGAAGGTGAGGAAACCAATTCAGGTAACTACGGATCGGTTTGGACAGATTTCGATAGCGATGGTGACTTAGATTTATATATTGCAAAATGTAGACAAGGTGTAAACAATACCGCTGATGCTCGTCGAATTAATCAACTTTGGGTGAACGACGGAAATAATAATTACACCGAAGCAGCAGCAGATTATGATTTAGCCATTGGATGGCAATCGTGGACGGCTGAGTTTCAAGACATTGATAATGATGGTGATTTTGATTGTTTTATAACCAACCACGATGCGGAGAGCCAACTATTAGAAAATGTAAATAATATATTTGTCGATATTACAACCGAAAGTGGTATTAATGTAGATGGTCTTCCCGTACAAGCGGCGATGAAGGATTTTGATAATGATGGATTTGTAGATTTATTGGTCACTGGACAATTTTATAAAAATAACGGAGATAAAACCTTTTCTTTAGTATCACCAAATCCATTTGGAAACATTCATTCATTTGCTATTGGTGATTTGAATCACGATGGATTTTTGGATGTCTGTGCAGGTTATGGAAATGGTTTTAATGGTATTGGATCGACAGACGATAAAGTTTGGATAAATGAAACCAATGATAATAATTGGTTTGCAGTTAACTTGATCGGTCAAGAAAGTAATCGTGGTGGTATTGGTACTAGAATTGAATTAAACGGGAGTTGGGGTACTATTGTCCGTGAAGTCCGATCAGGTGAAAGCTATGGAATCGTACATTCATTAACACAACATTTCGGAATTGGTACTGCCGATGAAATTGACTCTGTCGTCATCAAATGGCCTTCAGGAGTTGTCGACATTTATAATGATCCCAACATCAATGAATTTTTAACGGTTATCGAAAATACATGCGTAGCATTAGATGTTCCTGTATTTGTTAATGGTGAAACGATTATTTGTACGGGTGAAACTACAGAAATCGTTGCACCAATTGGTTATAGTTATGTTTGGTCTACAGGTGAAACGACACAAATGATTGAAGTTGGAGAGGAAGGAAGTTATATCGTAACAGTTACAGATAATGAAGGCTGTATTGGAATTTCTGAATCTGTTTCAATTTTATTCAATCCAGAACAAGAATTAGTGATCGACGCCGAAGGTGAGTTAAACTTCTGTGTAGGTGAAAGTGTATTTTTGACTGTTGATGAAGGAGAAAATTTTGAATGGTCTACTGGTTCTTCGGATGCAACTATAGAGGTATTCGAAACAGGGTTATATAGTGTAACTGCTGAGGGAGCCTGCGAAACTTTAACCTCTAATATTGTTGAAGTAGAAACCCTTCCTACACCAGAAGCACCAATAGCAAACGATGTAGCTAGCAATGTTCCTACTTCGTTTTTGTTAACAGCCACAGGAACAAATATAACTTGGTACGATGCTGAACAAGGGGGAAATATTGTAGGCGAAGGAAATAATTTAGTCACTCCAGTTCTAGAACAATCTACAACTTATTACGCACAAGACGCTTCCATTATTGGCGGTGGAGAAGGAATTGGTGGTGCGCCAGAACATACAGGTTCTAGTGAATTTAGTGGAAATCAATTTAATGGTACTTTAGTTTTTAATTGCTTAGAACCGTTTATTTTAAATGAGGTAACGGTGTATACAGATACCGAAGGAACTAGAATTATTGAACTGGTCAACTCTAATGGTGAAGTTCTCAACTCAAAAGAAGTCTCACTTTCAATTGGTGAAAATGTCATAGAACTCGGTTTTGAAATTGAACCAAGTGTCAACCTATCCTTAACCACTAATGCAGAAAGTAATATAACGAACTTCGGTTTTGAGAGTCCTCGAATGCGAAGAACTTCTGAAAGCGCAGGAGGTATTATCGAATATCCTTATAACGTTGCCAATGTTGCATCTTTGTTTGATTCCAATTTTGGAGATTCTTGGTATTATTATTTTTATGACTGGAAAGTAGAATTACCATCCACCGAATGTACGAGCCCTCGCACCGCAGTAGAAGCCATTATTGATGAAACAATCGCAACATATCAATTGTCGAATACCGATCAAATCAGTGTCTACCCTAATCCGACATCTGATATTCTGAATATTGAAATTCAAAAAGGTCAACAATATCAATTCAAATTAATGAATATGAACGGCAAAGCGATCAAAACAAAAATGATTGATAGTCGTCAAGAAAATCAATTTATTAGTATGGACGTTTCAAATTTGCCAAAAGGAATGTATGTGATACAATTCTTTGATAGTCAGAATATTTATAATTCTAAAATTGTAATTCAATAACAAAGAATCCAATCTTAGAAAAATAACTTATAAAACTTTAATAAAAGCATATTAGTTTAGATAACTGATATGCTTTTTTTTCGTACATTGGTAAATAATACACTGTATAACGAAAAGAAGTAGAGTAGAATTATGGAAGAAGGTTTTGAAACCCCCGAATATAAGAAGTATAAGTTCAAAGAACTAAGGTCTTATGCTTCGACCGAATGGCTAGCTGATAATAAGAAGAAATACCGTCAAGTGTTTGATCGGTACGAAGTTTCCTATATATACGCTGAACTTTCTTTCTATAATAAATTATTCGATCAGGAAGATTGGGAAGTCGATATTGAATTAAAATGTTTCCAATTACAAACCAAAAGAGAGGAAATCTGCTCTCTAAAACTCAACAGAAAAGTAAGTAAATATGATAATGTTGTCTACATTCGTGAAGGATGGGGTAATAAAATGGAAGGTAAATTTTGGAAAAAAGGAACGTATTATTGGGAAGCATGGATTGAAGGCGAGAAAACCGCAACCAAATATTTTTATGTGGAAGAAGCTGAAGAAGGATGGACAGCTGATAATAATCCATATTTAGATGTCCATTCTATAAAATTATATGAAGGCCCTTACGATGACGTGAATGAAGATGATCGGATGTATTTCAAGGATTTTAGTGCCGAAGAAACTCGTTACATTTACGTTGAAATTGTGATGCGCAATAAACATTTAGCTGAAAATTGGCAATGTGAATTGTATATTAAATTTTATAATAATGCCCGTGAATTAAAAGGGCAAGTCGTTCGCTTAAAAAGGATTGAACAGTCGGACGGGCTAATTAAGTTCACCGCAGGATGGGGGTCGAATGTCAAAGGATCTTGGCGGAAAGATCGATATACCTGCGAAATTGTTTTTCTCGAAAATGTCATGGCGATCGTTCCATTTGAGGTAGATGAAGAATTTGAAGAAGGGCAATCCTTAATTTTAATGCCTGACCGCCATACGCCTATGGTGCTCCAGCCTGAAGATGATGTTGCAGAAACATTTGAAGAAGTGTTGCAGCAACTGGATAATATGATTGGGCTGCAAGAAATCAAACAGCGAGTTAGGGATAATGCCAGTTATATCCAATTCTTACAATTACGTAAAGAAAAAGGATTTGAGGAAAAAGAAGAAATCAATGTCCATTCTGTATTTATAGGAAACCCAGGAACGGGAAAAACTACCGTAGCTGGTATGATGGGTAAACTCTATAAAAAAATGGGTTTATTATCTAAAGGACACGTTCATGAAGCAGATCGAGTCGACCTAGTAGGTGAATATATCGGGCAAACCGCCCCTAAAGTCAAAGAAGCTATCGAAAAGGCGAGAGGTGGAGTCTTGTTTATTGATGAAGCCTATTCACTCGCTCGTTCTAATGATGATAGTAAGGATTTCGGTCGTGAAGTTATTGAGATTTTAGTCAAGGAAATGTCTAACGGAAAGGGAGATATGGCGGTAATTGTGGCAGGTTATCCCAAAGAAATGAAACACTTTTTGGACTCTAATCCTGGTCTGAAATCAAGATTCAAATTCTATTTTGAATTTAGTGATTATCTACCTCAAGAACTTTCAAATATTGCTGATTTTGCTTGTATTGAAAAGGAAGTTGTGTTGAATAAAACATCTAAATTGATGATTGACGAGATCATTTTGAACGCGTATAGAGAACGAGATCGTAGTTTTGGAAATGCTCGTTTTGTGTTTGATTTGATCGAAAAAGCAAAAATTAATCTGGGTTTACGGGTTATGGGGCAATCCAATCCAAAGGAATTATCCCACCAAGAAATGGAATTGATTATTCCTGATGATATTCGTAGAATCAATATTAAAAAACGTAAAGAATTGCCTAATATTCCTGTCGATGAAAAGTATTTACAAGAAGCATTAGATGAATTGAATAAACTTATAGGAATAAAAGACATCAAAAAGCAAATCAACGAATTGGTACGTTTGGTTCGCTTCAATCGCTATACGCACAAAGATGTATTAAATAATTTCTTTTTACACACCGTTTTTATCGGAAATCCTGGAACGGGAAAAACCACAGTTGCTCGTATTTTAACTAAAATTTATAAAGCATTGGGCGTTCTCGAACGTGGTCATATGGTAGAAACTGATCGACAAGGTTTGGTAGCAGGTTTTGTGGGACAAACAGCCATCAAGACAGCAGGGAAATTGGATGAAGCTATTGGTGGTGTATTATTTATTGACGAAGCCTACGCATTAGCACAACAAAAAGGTGGTGCGCATGGTGATTTTGGGGATGAAGCTATTCAGACAATTTTAAAACGAATGGAAGATGATCGGGGACGATTTTTTGTGTTCGTAGCAGGTTATCCTGATAACATGAATGATTTTTTAAATACCAACCCTGGATTAAAATCTCGTTTTGATAAAATATTAAGTTTTGAGGATTACTCTCCAACGGAATTATTGGAAATCGCCATGTTGATGTTCAATGAAAAGTCAATTATTGTTAGTCCAAAAGCCAAAAAACATTTGAGAAAATACTTAGCTTTTGTGCATAAATTCAGAGATAAATATTTCGGAAATGCTCGTACTGTTCGAAATGTCGTCAATGATGCTATCAGAAATCAAAATCTACGACTTTCGGAACTTTCTGACTCAGAACAAAAAGAAGATCATAATATTTTAAAATTAGAAGATGTGCTTACGTTCAAGCTAGATAAAAGTGATTTTGTATTTAATCGCAAACGAATCGGGTTTGGTCAGTAAGCTTATATTAAGCATTTAACACCTCTAGTATATTCTTATAAACCACACGATCCTGAGCGTTAAACTCGTCTAAACTCATCCAAACAGCTTGTTCAATGTCTTCCTCTAACTGAGGTGTCAATTCAGTATCTGATGTGGTCATTTTATACCAATATGTTTTTTTAATGATCCGTTTTCCTTTGCGGTTCCTATAAGTATGTCGAGTTTCGATGAGTTTATGGATAATTTCTACATTGACCAAACCTGTTTCTTCTTGTACTTCTCGAATAGCCGCTGCCTTCTTTTTTTCACCATCATCAATTTTTCCTTTCGGTAAATCCCAGAACCCTCTTCTGAAAATAAACAATAATTTACCCGCTTTATTATAAACCAATCCACCCGCTGCATCTAACTGTTTAAAGTTTGATTTGAAATCACTTTTTAGTTGGTCATAATTGTCTGAAAATAAATGAACAGCATCGTAGTGTTGTGATTTTTCGAGTAAATCAATATAATTTAATAGAAATTTGGGTTTTCCAATATATGGGGCTTTTAAAATATTGCTTAAACCAGACAATTCATCAGGAGTTTTTCCTTTTTCAGTTAAGAAAAGGGGAGTTTCATTGATATAGATTTTGTACATTTGTGCCATTATTGAAATTGATGAAAACCGAAATATGATCGCTTCCGAAGTAGCAAAACATTTACTACAAATAAAAGCAATAAAATTGAATCCTCAAAACCCATTTACTTGGGCTTCGGGTCTAAAATCTCCCATCTATTGTGACAATCGAATACTTCTTTCTTACCCACATGTTCGTAAACAAATTAAACAATTTTTAGCTGATAAATCTAAAGAATTTGGTATGTTCAACATGGTGGCCGGTGTGGCTACCGCAGGTATTGCGCATGGTGCATTGCTCGCTGATGCTTTAGATGTTCCGTTTATTTATGTTCGGAGTTCAGCAAAAGGACACGGTCGCCAAAATCAAATAGAAGGGGACTTGAGAGGTAATGAACGAGTTTTGGTTGTTGAAGATTTGATTTCTACAGGAGGAAGTGCCTTAAAAGCCGTAGACGTTTTGGAAACAACAGGTTGCCAAATTGCAGGCGTTTTAGCTATTTTTTCATATGGATTTGAAAAAGCAACTTCCGCGTTTTCTGACGCTGACTGCCCTTTTGCAACACTTTCCAATTATGATGCGTTGATACAGGAAGCTGTCGATTGCGGTTATATCCAGTCATCCGATCATGAAACATTGAGTAATTGGAGAACAAATCCACAAGCATGGTCAGATCAGTTTATGAAACAAAACGTTAAGTTATAATTACTAGAGATAACTATTCTAAAATAAACAAATGCTTCATTTTAATATGAGAAGCAGCATAAGAAATAAAATACATGTCAGTTATAACAAAAAAGTCAGAACAATTTCTAGAAAAATATTTGAATAATGCCTCACCTACAGGCTTCGAATCAGCAGGTCAAAAATTGTGGTTAAAATATTTAGAACCATATATTGATGAATGGCATTTGGATAATTATGGTACTGCTTATGGTGTCATCAATCCAGGGCAGGACTTCAAAGTAGTGATCGAAGGTCATGCCGATGAAATTTCATGGTTCGTACACCATATTTCTGATGATGGATTTATTAATGTTATCCGAAATGGAGGTTCAGATCATATGATTGCACCTTCCAAAAGAGTAAATATACATACAAAAAAAGGAATTGTGCAAGGTCTATTTGGATGGCCAGCCATTCATACACGCGGTGGTAAAGACGAACCCAAAACGACAATTGAAAACATCTTTATTGATGTTGGCGCTAAAAATAAAGAGGAAGTATTAGAAATGGGCGTTCATGTTGGTTGTGTCATCACCTACCCAGATGAAATGATGGTATTAAATGATCGTTATTATGTAGGACGTGCGTTAGACAATCGAATGGGAGGATTTTGTATTGCAGAAGTCGCACGTTTGTTAAAAGAAAATAAAGTCAAATTACCTTATTCTTTATATATCGTCAATTCTGTTCAAGAAGAAATCGGTTTGCGTGGTGCAGAAATGGTGGCTGAATCCATTAAACCTAACGTAGCTATCGTAACGGATGTTACTCATGATACGCATACGCCACATCTGAATACAAAGAAGCATGGTGATGTAAAAGCAGGAAAAGGCCCTTCTGTTACTTACGCACCTGCCGTTCATACTAAATTATTAGATTTAATCATTGATACGGCTGAAGCCAACGAAATTGATATTCAGCGTGAAGTAGCATCAAGAAGTACAGGAACAGATACAGATGCGTTTGCATATAGCAACGGTGGAGTTCCTTCTGCCTTGATTTCTTTGCCTTTGCGCTACATGCACACAACCGTTGAAATGGCGCATAAAGATGATGTAGATGGCGTTATTCGATTGATATACGAAACCTTGTTAAAAATTGAAAATCAGCATGATTTTAAATATTTCAATGAGTTGTAAG
>JAHDFQ010000189.1:6540-8379 GCA_020628085.1 Saprospiraceae bacterium | reverse complement strand
TCAAAAATCACTTTTTCTGTCAATACTGCGCCATCTAACTGAATTTGTACCAAATACAAACCGTTGTAACCTTGATTAGTCACGTTATACTGGTGAACGCCTTGGTTTAATTGACCTTCAAAGATACGCTGAACCAAACGACCATTCGTATCAAACAACTGAACACTAGCAGTGGTATTTGCTTTTTCTGTTTCAAAAGATACGATTCCATTTTCTTGAATAATAGTAGGTGTTAACTGAAACTTAATATCAGATGCTACTAAGTTTTGTGTAGCCACTGGTGCACCAAAAGTCGTGGTATCGTAAGCGTTCACAAACGAATACGAATCCCCAAAATCTGACCATATAATAGCTGCGATTCGGATATTATCCATATTCCAATTGGCATCTATAGGTAATGTGTAAGAACCTGTAAATTCTGTATTTGCAGCTATCTCTCCAACTTCAATTATATCACCAAAAGTTCCGTTGAATGATGCACGGACGACTCTTGGATGAATATTATCAGAAACGCTTCCAGATTGGTTGGCTTCAACATTGTCTTCCAACACATAAATAGCTAATCTATAAGCACCTGCGGTCTCTTGAAAAAATAAAGTTCTCGTCTGTACCAAAATTTCATTTTCAGGAGTAATGGATGCTGCAATTCCAGTATTTACGACTGGGCTTTCTTGAAATTTCGCATCTACCTGATCCTTAACCTCTATACGTTTAGCAGCAATATTATTATTACTTGCCCCAACTTTAGCATTATTGATCGTAAACGTTGGTTGTCCTTGTATATTAAAATTATCAAGTAAATCGCCTACAACACCTGATTGTAACGTTCCACTATAGTGCGCCCCTAAAATCACTGCTTTATCGGCATTATCTTCCATAATATCTTCCATAAACGTCCAGCCCCAATTTCCACAATTCGGACACCAAGTAGCCGTATATTTAGCTAATAAAGAACGTTGTTCTTGCGTTACTTCTATTTGAGCTGATGCTTGAAACATCAATAGGCAAGTAAATACAGATAGTAAAATTCCTTTTTTCATGAGTTATTTTTTAATGATTTGATATAAAAATGGTCTAACTTTGATTTAATAAGACAAAAATAGTTCCTTTTGATTTGTCATAAGTAGTAAGGCAAAAAAATTAATATTCTATTTTTTCTAAAGTCATCATAAACTTTCCTGCGTTCTTGATTAAAAATCAATCTCTTTTTCAATTTTATGATGACAAAAATATAATATAGGTAATTTTAGTTTGCCAAGTATCACAAAATGATCACATTTGAATTATGAAAGACAATAATACACCACTTTCGTGGAAAACGGTTTCTTCAGAACAAGGGGATGATTTGATTATTTTCAAAGTTCGGTACGATCAAGTTGAAAATCCTATTAATAAACATGTGGTAAAAGCAATAGTTCTGGAATCCAATGACTCTGTTAATGTGATTGCTATGACTCGAAACGATCAGGTTGTTATGGCACGTCAACATCGTTTTGGGATTCAGGGAGAAAGTCTTGAAATACCAGGTGGATTTGTGGATACTAAGGAAAAAAGCCAAGTAGCCGTACAGCGAGAACTTCGAGAAGAAACAGGTTTTACGAGCCAAGATTGGGAGTACTTGGGTTGGGTCTATTCTAACCCTGTTTTTATGGATAGTAAAGTCCATCATTGGGTAGCTCGAAATGTTGAACGAACGGAATTGACTCAGTTTGATGAAGGTGAAGCCATTCAGTTAGAAGTATATCCTATTTCTACGATCAAAACATTTTTGAAAGATGGTACAATCACGCACCCTCATACGATTTCTGCTTTTGCGAAATATTTTGGGTTTTAGAAAAA
>JAHDFQ010000189.1:0-6440 GCA_020628085.1 Saprospiraceae bacterium | reverse complement strand
TAACCTACTCTAAAAAAGGATACCTTTCAAATGAGTGACTCTATTAAACACGAATGCGGTATCGCCATGATCCGCTTATTAAAGCCTCTTCAATATTACCAAGACAAATATGGTACGGCATTCTATGGCATCAACAAACTGAGGTTGATGATGCAAAAGCAGCGCAACCGTGGACAAGATGGTGCTGGACTGGCTACCATAAAATTAAATGCCGATCCTGGTACACGCTATATTAGTCGTCAAAGAACCGTTGGTACCAATTATTTAGAAGCACTTTTTAAAAATGTGTACCGTCGTTTTAAAACATTAGATGAAGCACAACTTAAAGATCCTGTTTGGTTAAAAGCTAATATGCCGTATATGGGCGAACTACTAATGGGACATTTGCGTTATGGAACACATGGCGATAACACTATCGAAACGTGTCATCCTTTCCTTCGTCAAAATAACTGGATTAGTAGAAATTTGGTTTTGGCAGGTAATTTTAACATGACCAATGTTGATGAATTATTTGGTGAATTGGTCGAACTCGGTCAGTACCCCAAACGTAAATCGGATACGGTTACGGTCTTAGAAAAGATCGGTCATTTCTTGGATGATGAGGTGCAACGCCTCCACGATTGGCACAAACCAGATGGTTACACTACACCAGAATTGAATGAATTAATTTTTGAGAACTTGGATGTTGAACGCCTGCTTAAACGAGCCAGTAAGCGTTTTGATGGTGGTTATGTAATGGGTGGTTTGATTGGTCATGGAGATTCTTTTTTACTACGTGATCCATCGGGTATCCGTCCTGCATTTTATTATCAAGATGAAGAGGTAGTTGTGGCGGCTTCTGAACGACCAGCGATTCAGACAGCTTTTGATATTCATATTTCAAAAATTAAGGAACTCAAACGTGGTCATGCGCTAATCGTCAAAAGAAACGGTACTATCACAGAGCAGGAGATTTTACCAAAACTACCTCGAACGGCTTGTTCTTTTGAACGTATTTATTTTTCCAGAGGGACAGATCGAGATATATATTTGGAGCGTAAAAAATTAGGAGAACAACTAGCTGGGCAAGTGTTAGAATCGGTTAATTCTAATTTTAACCGAATGGTTGTTTCCTTTGTTCCGAACACTGCTGAGTCTGCTTTTCTAGGTTTGGTGAAAGGCTTAGAGCAGAAAATGAACGCAAAAAAGAAAAAAGCGATTCTTGCCATGGGTAAAGATATTAAACCTAAAAGGCTAGAAAAAATTCTTTCTTACGGGGTTCGGGTAGAGAAAATAGTTGTCAAAGATGCAAAACTCCGAACGTTTATAGTCGATGATAGTGCCAGAGACGAAATGGTATCCCATGTTTATGATGTGACTTACGGTATTGTAGAAAACAATAAGGATACGCTGGTTTTGTTAGATGATTCTATTGTTCGTGGGACAACTTTACGAAAAAGTATTATCAGTATTGTTGCTCGTTTACGTCCTAAAAAAATCGTTGTTGTTTCGTCCGCTCCTCAAATCCGTTACCCTGATTGTTATGGAATTGACATGTCTAAATTGGGTGAATTTGTAGCCTTTAAAGCATTGATTGCACTAATCAAAGAAACTGGTCAGGATGAATTTTTACAAGAAATTTATCAACGTTGTAAAGCACAGGAAAAATTGCCAAAAGAAGAAGTCAAAAACCATTTAATTGAGTTATATGATTTATTTAGCTACGACCAAATTTCTAAAAAAATTGCGGAGATCATTACACCACCAGATATAAAACCCAAAATAGAGGTGATTTACCAAACGGTAGAAGGTTTGCGAAAAGCCTGTCCAAACAATAGTGGCGATTGGTATTTTTCTGGAAACTACCCTACTCCTGGTGGAAATAAAGTCGTTAATCGTGCTTTTATTTTATATATGGAAAATAGAGGGAACGAACGAGCGTATTAAATTTTTATAGGTGAAATAACTATTATAAACACAAAGTGGCGATTCCGAAATTTCGGAATCGCCACTTCTTATATATAGTATGATTTGTTTACTATGATTAGGCTAACTCTGCTAAAAGCTCAGAGGCTCTCTCTGAACCCAACTCGGCTGCATCTGACCAATCTTTAGTGAACCCATTTTCTCCCGCACGCTGACGAGCAATTCCACGGTATAACAACTGATCTGCGACTTTTACGCCTTTTTCCTTACTATTTTCTTTTCCAATCTCAACTGACTTATTGAAAGCTTTGAGGGATTCTTGATACTCTCCTATTTCTAATAATGATTTACCGTAATCAAAAAAGCATTGTTCACGATAAGCGTAATTTGGATTATCTGTATCAAACTTACGATTTGTAAACCATTTTAATTCTACTACTGATTTATCAAATTCACCCAATTCCATGTGACAGTTTGCTTTCATTCGACGTGCTTGCCAGTATATTGGTTGCAATGGAATAGATTTTTTTACTGCTGCGTCTAGGTCTGGAATGGCCTCTTCAAATTTTCCTTGAATCATGCGCAATTTTGCACGTCCGACATGTGGTTCAGGAATATTTGGATTGACATCAATACTTTTTGAAAAATCGTATAAAGCATCTTCATAGTTTTTCAATTTCAAATTGATAAAACCACGACGTTCATACGCAAAAGCATGACGTTCAAATTTTTTGATGGCTCGGTTTAAAGCATTGATGGCCTCATCTTCCTTTCCCTCTTCTTTGACCAGTTCTCGCCCTTTTAAAAAGGCTTGAACGGCTCCTTTATCACTTTTTGGTTCGATGATACTTTCTGCTATGATTTTACCATTTTCTACCATCCACATAGAAAAGGATCCAGCCACGGCGAACTGCGCAATGTATTCTATCAAACTTACAGTGTTTTTCCATGTCTTCATACCACTTTGAGTAATCTGCCGAGGTACACTTAAACTTAAAGAATCTTCCAAAAAGACCCCTTCCTCTTCTAAGAGGACATCCATCTTATAATAATTTTCTAAGCGATGCTCATACATTTGCAACACTTTGTTGTAGCTTTTGGTTGTCCCAAACTGCAATCGCCCTTTGATAATTGTTTTGTGAAGTATCATGCTGTAATATTAAGTATTGTGCTATCTTTTCTTTTTCATTCTAGTTCTTCCTCACCATATAGCTGTTGGAAGATACATTTTTTGTTTGCTTAGTGGTATCTCAGTTTATGTGTGTTTATTTTCAAGCATGCGTTACCTTTCAGACACAAATGCGTTTTAGTATTTCAATATATTATTGTAGCTATACCTAATACAAAAACTACTGTGTACACAAGCTTTCTCCGTAGTATAAAATTGTCAAAAAAGATGGGATCGTGACCTAAATTTACTAATAACTATAGTCTATCTATGTCAAAGAAATGTTTGAATCGGTACAGATTCTATACAGCCACAATTTGGCTATAACACAAAGTTGTTAAAATTTATTTAAAAAATCAAGAATATGTAACCTTTTTTTTACTCAATATTACGTTTTTGTAAAAAAATCCGTTCAATATTGAGTTCATGTTAATTATATTCGTTGGAATGGTAAATCTGCTAATAGATTATGTAACGTTTGATTCTATTCTTTTAGTGTCATTCATTATTCTAATATTTGCAACTTTGCAAACTTCAACATGATACGCCGTTTTGGGTCGTCTATTTGCTTAAAAAAAATTGTTGCAACTCTATTTTTTTCACTTCCATCAATACTTAAAACTTTTCCTTTACCAAATTTTAGATGAAGAATTTCCATTCCTTCCTGAATTTCACTACTTGGATTGGGTTTAAAGGTTTTCGGATCAGCCATCAAAGTGTTATTAATATTTGTGCGCTTAAAATTACCTTTCACACCCGATCTTCCTGCCCTTTCAGATACAAATGTGTTTCCACCTGATCGCTTCAATGAAGTATTACTTTCTAGATGTTTAGTACTAATTTCTTGTAGAAAACGACTTGGTTCATTGTGTTTCATTTTACCGAAACGATAACGACTATTTGCATACGAAATAGTCAAAAACTGTTCCGCTCTTGTAATTGCCACATAAAATAGACGTCGCTCTTCATCAATACCTTCTAAACTGTCCAGCGACATGAAAGAAGGAAATAGTTGTTCTTCTAGTCCTACTACAAATACAGATTTGAATTCCAACCCTTTAGCTCCGTGAACTGACATGAGCGTTACATAATCGTCTTCATCATTTTTTTCATCTAGATCAGTATGTAATGCTACTGATTGTAAATATGTTGCCAATGATTTATCTTCACCTGCATCTTCTATTTGTACCTCATCATTTTCAACAAACTCTTTTATACCATCTAGTAGGCTGGTCATATTTTCCATACGCCCCATTCCTTCAATGGATTTATCAGCACGAAGTAAATCTATTAAACCAGATTTTTTTGCAATTTCCGAAGCTATCTCATAAGCATTAAGTGTATCTAATTTTGATTGAAAAGACAAAATCATTTTCTTAAATTCTAGAACTGTCGCAGTAGCTTTTTTGCTTAAAGTTGTTTTATTTAGGACATTCCACATACTTTCACCCAACTCTGCTGCTGTTGCACTGATTTTATCTATACTTGTTTTACCAATTCCTCTTTTGGGGTAATTGATGGTTCGTCGTAATGCTTCTTCATCATTTGGATTAACAATCAATCTAAAATATGCAATTAAATCTTTAATTTCTTTGCGTTGATAAAAAGAAAGACCGCCATAAACTTTATAAGCAATATTGTAGCGACGTAAATATTCCTCAAAAACACGAGATTGTGAATTGGTTCTATACAATATAGCAATATCGCTATTAGAAAGGTGTGATCTGTTTTTTTGCTCCACAATGGTATCTGCTACTCGTTTTCCTTCTTCATTATCGGTCATCGCTTTGATGATCTTTATTTTGGATCCATCACCCTTATCTGACCAGATTTTTTTTTGAATTTGACGTTTATTATATGTAATTACTTCGTTTGCTGCCTGTACAATATGACTTGTGGATCGATAATTTTGTTCTAGTTTGAATACTTGTATTCCGTATGGTTTGAAATCTTTTTCAAAGTCTAAAATATTTTCAATCGTTGCACCACGGAAGGCATAGATACTTTGTGCATCATCACCAACTACACATATATTCCGTTCCTTCATAATTAGTTAACTTTCGTACGATTTGGTATTGTAAATGATTGGTATCCTGAAACTCATCTACGAGCAAATATTTAAATTTCTTTTGGTATTTTTCTAATACATTATCTGGATTTTTGTACAGTAGTACATACAGTTGGTATAATAAATCGTCAAAATCCATTGCACCAGCTTTTTTACATCGAGCCATATATTTTTCATAAATATCAGCTACATATGGTCGCTTTGCTATTTTGTCTTGCTCCCGTAATTCTACATTTTCTCGATATGCTTTGGGTGGAATCAAATTACTCTTTGCAGATGAAATTCGTGAACGAACCGTATTTACGTTATAATTCTCTTTATTTAAATTCATTTCTTTAATAATATTATTTATCAAACTCTTTGAATCGTCAGAATCATAAATTGTAAAATTTGATGTATATCCTATTTTAGAAGCCTCTACTCTTAGAATTTTAGCAAAAATAGAGTGAAACGTTCCCGCCCAAACTTGATTCGCTTTATCACCAACTACTTTAGAAATCCGTTCTTTCATTTCCTTAGCAGCCTTATTTGTAAAAGTCAATGCTAAGATTTCCCAAGGTCTAACATTAGGTTGTTGAATAATATGCGCAATACGATAGGTCAATACCCTCGTTTTTCCCGATCCAGGACCAGCTACAACCAATACAGGCCCTTTAATATTGGTAACTGCTTTACGCTGAATTTCGTTGAGTTCTAACAAATATGGTTTCATCGGAAAATTATATTTATAAATTAGGAGGAAAGTGTAAGATTTGATCTATATATTTTGAACGCTAACTATTTCTTTTTCTATTTATCCATAATGAATAAATCAATCTAAATGGAAAAATAGCTGCTGTAATAACTGCGCCTACTCCAAAAAAGATGGTTTCACTTCTAATATAGCTAATTAGGTTTTGCTGTTCTTTTAGTGATTTTCCTAATAAGAAATGTTCTAGTCCGATTTCATCTAAATAGCCCTGAAATTCATTGATATTTCCAACAATTGTGAAAATAATAGGAATGGTTACCAAAACAATCGCAATTTTGAGCCATTCAATGTTAGCCAGAAAAGTGTGTTGGAGTAAGAATATATATCGAGCGAATGTTATAAAAAGCACAATAAATGTGGCATTCATTATCAAGAAAGGATAATTGGTTATTTCTGTATAAATAGGATAAAGAACACCTATTAAAATGATTACTGTAACGATCCACCAGATTAGTTCTAGTCGTGTGTATAGTTTTGTTCTTTGATCCATAATATGTAACCCTTTAATTTGAACGGGCTACAAAAATACGAGATAAAAGTGGATTATC
>JAHDFQ010000188.1:4690-8430 GCA_020628085.1 Saprospiraceae bacterium | reverse complement strand
TACGATTCTGGGTGAACGGCTGTATTATCCAATGGGTTTTTAGCATCACGGATTCTCAAAAACCCTGCGGATTGTTCAAAGGCTTTTGCCCCCATTCGAGGTACTTTTTTAAGTGCTGTCCGTGATTTGAATTGTCCATTTTCGGTTCTATAATCAATAATATTCTGAGCCAGTGTTGGTCCCAAACCCGATACGTAGGTTAGTAAATGTTTACTTGCTGTATTGAGGTTAATCCCAACGGAGTTTACACAACTTTCCACCACTCGATCTAAGCTTTCTTTGAGTTTGGGTTGGTTGACATCGTGCTGATACTGCCCTACTCCAATAGATTTTGCATCAATTTTCACCAATTCTGCCAACGGATCCATCAAACGTCGTCCGATAGAAACGGCACCTCGAACGGTTACATCTTTATCTGGAAACTCCTCTCGTGCCACTGCCGAAGCCGAATAAATGGATGCACCTGCCTCGTTCACTAAAAAGACTTGAATATCTTTTCCAAAATCAACGCTTTGACAAAATTGCATGGTCTCTTTACTTGCCGTTCCATTTCCAACGGCAATCGCCTCAATATCATATTTATCAACTAGGTGCGTCACTTCTTGCATCGAACCAAATTGATCGCTTCGTGGCGGATGAGGGAAGATCGTAGAATGGTATAATAAATTGCCACTTTCATCCAAGCAAATCAATTTGCAACCCGTTTTATAACCAGGATCAAGTGCCAAAATCCGTTTTTGTCCTAAAGGGGCTGATAACAATAACTGCCTTAAATTTTCTGCAAATACATTGATTGCTTCAATGTCTGCCTTTTCTTTGGAAATCCCTCTAAATTCCGTTTCAATAGAAGGCGATAATAGCCGTTTATAACTATCCGCTAAAGCCAATCGCACTTGTTGACTGGCTTCATTATCATTGAAAATGACATTTTTTTCTAGTTTATATAGTGTCATTTCATCATCTGGCGAAATACTAACCCGTAAAAATCCTTCATCCTCACCTCGACGAATTGCCAACAAACGATGTGAAGGACATTTATTTAAATCTTCTTCAAAATCAAAATAATCTTTAAATTTTGCGCCTTCCTCTTCCTTATTTCGCGCCACTTTTGAACGTATAGTTGCTTCTCTTTTATAGGCAAAACGAACTTTATTCCGTACCTCTTGGTCTTCGTTGATCCACTCTGCAATGATGTCTCTAGCCCCCGCTAAAGCTTCATCTACATTAGCCACTTCATTAGTCAAAAATTGACTCGCTTTACTCGACAAATCAATATTATTTTGCTTAAAAATAAGTTCTGCTAACGGTTCTAATCCTTTCGCTTTAGCGATTGATCCTCTCGTTTTTCGCTTTTGTTTATAAGGCAAATAAATATCTTCTAAGCGGGTCGAGTCCCAGCAATCTTCAATCCTTTGACGTAATTCTGGAGTCAATTTACCTTGTTCTTCAATAGAAGATAGAATCGTTTCTTTTCGTTTCTCTAAGTCTTTGACCTTTTTTAACTCCGATTGAATATCTGCAATTTGAACTTCATCCAACGAACCCGTCATTTCCTTTCGATAACGTGCTATAAAAGGAATAGTCGCACCGCCCTCTAGTAGTTCAATGGTCTTTTTTACTTTGTTGGTAGGAATACCAAGGTTGGATGTAATGAGTATGATAAATTGATTGCTCATATATTCATGTATTTTGCTTTCTCAAATTCAGCGCAAACATAATAAAAAAAGACCGCATCAAATGATGTGGTCTAGGTATTTTTTGTAATGAAAAATGTTATAATGGTTCAAAGAAACATGAAGCTATGATCTTGTGTTTTTTCCAAATTAATGATGTCAAATATATTTTCTTTTCACCACAGAGTTTAGCAGAGAATATCGCAGAGTTTAACAGAGTTTTGTAAATCCAATATTAATTTGATGGAGTATAAAAGCGTAGCAAAGTTCCAAAAGTCTCACATTTCAATTTCAAGTCTTCCAACAAACAAGCGAAGCGCAGTTTCTCTCACCTCTCCCCTAATCTCCAATCCTAATCTCCCCAAACGATACATTAATAGCTACACGAACACCACTCATTTCTTCGCTTGGTCGGAACGAAGCACGCTTGACTTGGCTGTTTTCTTCCTCAAAATCGAAGTCCATGATAGACGGAACGGTGATTTTACCATTTTGGGTTTGTAGAGCATAGTTGTATGCCGAAAGACTAGAATCATAGAACTGTACGTCTGATTTTTCAGCATTGATATTCAAGTCAATATAAGACTGATCGGCATATATTTTTATGGAACTGTATTTTGCGTCAATATTAAATTTACCTCCAAGACGACTCAATGTGATATCGGAACGATGTGCATCAATGTCCACTTCACCTTCTAAAGATTCACCGATAATATCTCCAAATCGAGTGTTTACTCCAATTGCACCTGTAACGTTGGTCATGTTAATCGAAGTAAATTCACTTTTCAAAACAATAGAATTGGTTAAGTCTTGAATGTGTGCTTTGCCAAAATAATTACTCAACACCACGGGACAATCTGCGGGTAAAAAAACCTTATAAATCGCTTTGACACTAGAAGTAACGGTCTCCTTTTGATCTTCCTGTATGTTATTTTTAAGCACAATTTGCTTACCAATTTGATCTAAAGAAAATTCCATTTTTTCCAAATCTTCGACGGCGACTTTAACTTCTGGGTGCTTGGCTACCAGTTCTAACTGAACCGTAACGACGTCTTTTTCCCACGTTCTGATATCCACTTCTGCTTTTTCACCTTCAATATTGACTTCAAAACCTGACTTAAATGGAAACGTTTTTTCAACCGTTTTCGTAATGGATTGAAGTTGAATTTCTTGTGCTTTCGCTGAAAAGCAAGACGCTAGAAAAGCAGCGAACAAAACAGTAAATGAAAAATTTTTATTAAGAATCGTATTCATATAATATGATATAGTCAATATAATTTTTGAGAATAAAATTTGATCTTATAAAGAAAATCTAAATAGTTTGCTCCTGAAGTCTTTTATAATATGTAGAACGATTTGACAGTCTCAAGCCCGCCTGACCGTCGGGCAGGGCTATCATACAGTCAGTGTACTATGTATAGGTCATCTTCATCATTTGCTTTAACAAACTGGTTCTATCTCGCTCTATTCGAGCCAATTGTATTTGTAAATCTGAAGCAGTATCGTAGGTATTTACGTTTTTTTCCAGTTGTTTTTTCGCCCAATCTAATTCTTCTAATTCGCTTTTTAGTGTTTTAAAAGTCGCTTGACTACAAACGATATTTTTTTGTTTGCAAATCGTCGCAATCATTTCAAAGGCTTCATCATCTGACCGCTCTATTGATTTGTTGGAAACCAACATCGGTACTGCTTCCTGATCGTAAGAAATTCGAACAATTGCTTCTGAAACAGGTAAATCTTCTGTTCTAAATTGCCATTGAATACTTACTGCCATAATTGCTACGATAAAACAGGCAGCAGCTACTTGAATCCAAGAAATACGACGAATTTTAGCTGTTTTGATCGACACAATATTGTCGTCCAATTGAGACTCAATATTATTCCAAATAAAGTCAGGTGCGTCGTAAGTTGGTAAACCTGCAATAGCATGATTGAGTTGAGATTCTGGCGTATTCAATTCTAAGTGTTCGTTGATCTTATCCCAAAGGTCATCTTTGGGTTCGTACATTGGCAATCGTCTGATTGCATCGTCCAAGTTTTTTTTATTTTTATCTTTATTGTCCATTA
>JAHDFQ010000188.1:0-4590 GCA_020628085.1 Saprospiraceae bacterium | reverse complement strand
TGGTACATTTATATTTGATCTTTTAAAATAGTTCTCAACTTACGCTTGGCGTGGTACAATTGTGACTTAGAAGTCCCTGCCGAAATACCTAGCATTTCAGCAACCTCTTTATGTTGATAGCCTTCAACTTCAACCAATGTGAAAACGGCACGATATCCTTCTGGTAGACTATTGATGGCTTTTTCCAAATATTCAGCGTTCAAAAAATCACCCCAATCAATAAAACCTGCTCCTTGTGTATGATCTTCAATTTGTTCAAAATGTACTTTTTTCTTCACCTTTTTAATGGCCGCACGCACCACAATTGTTTTTATCCAAGCACCTAAGGTCGATTCACCTCGAAATTTTGCAAGACCTCTGAATACTTGAATAAATGCCTCTTGAAGCGCATCATTTGCCATATCAAACTCACCTGTAATCCGATATGCAACCGTATACATACCTCGTTTGTATTTATCATACAAAGTCTTCTGTGCCAAGCGATTATTCGCTAAACAACCTTTAATTAGTTCCGTTTCCGTCATGCTGATCGTGTATGACATCGAGGTGGTTTTAGTGTTAAAGTTGATATGAATACAAAGTGAATTCTTGCTTTGTATTTTGACGTATACGCTATAAAGAGCAGGAGTAGTTGTAAAAGGTTGTACTGAGAGATTATTTTTTTAAAGCATGTATCCAATTGTAAAATTAATACTACTGAAATTGGATACCGCATCATCGAAAGCACCATATAATAATTGACGTTGGATATGTGCGTTAATTTCAAAAAGCCATTTTTCATTAACGATAGCACCCATACCAAATACTGGATGAATAGAAGAATTGGTTAATCTCCCAAGTCCAAGCGTGATATTTCTAAAAGCTGACTCATCTAAATCAAAAACAAAGTTTACTCCTCCAAAAAAGAAAGGATTAATCTTTTTGTTTTTCCATAAATAAAATTTAGGACCAAAAGCTATTTCAAAAATTCTGTAATCTAACTGAATATCTTCTAATTCTAAATTATTTTGATCCTTATAAATAGATAATCGAGGCTCTAGATTAATAGTGAAATTTGGAAGTCTCCTAGACAAATAATACTCAAATTGTAGTCCAATACCGTAGCCCAAACTATTATTAAAAGTAGTTGATACATTAGTATTTGTAAACTGTAAATCAACATTAGGTTTGAACAATCCGATTTTTGGTATTATGTGTAGTCGTTTATTACTTCGTTTTGTGGAGTAGATAATTGGTTCAGTATTATAACAATTGTTGACCTTTTTAAAATAATTTACAAAAGGTATTTTATTATGTTCCAAGTCTTTAATATCTAAAAAAGTAATATTCTCACAATCGCTGAATTTCTCGGATAGTTGCTTTTTGTAAGCTAAGTTTTCGCCAATTCCTTTTGTATCAACTATTTGCCCAGCCTCTATCGTTTGACTAATCAAAAAGTGTTTATAATGAACAGGGATGATATTTTCTGTAGGAGTATTAAAGAAAAAACGCTCAATACTGAAATTCTTATAGTAAAATAAATCTACTTCTCCATCTAATAGACATTCTAAAAACAGTGTATCTTTTATAAATTCCAGTTCTTTCTTTTTGCTTAGATTATTGACATTATATCCTGAAAGATCAATTTCTAATTGAAATTGTACATACTTAGATGTTGTAGTTGCGATTTCTTTAATAGTCGATATGTCCGCTTTTTTAATAGCACTCTTTTCCGATAGTTTGTAATTAAAACTTTGAGGGGTATATATCGGATTGATGATTTCGACTAAGCATTCTTTACGTTGACCATTTAAGTCAATAACATAACCTGATTCAAACTTCGATTGCGTTAAAGCAAGATTAGAAAATAGGAATAAGAAAATAATTAAGGAAAACCTAAAAGTTTTGAATTGAGTTAGCATAAGTTCAGTTTTGATACAAAAATAGCGATAATTCAACTTTGAATCATCGCTATTTCATTATTTTATTTGTAAAAATAAGATTTACTTTACGTCAAAAATGGATAATCTTCTTGTAAATAATTATCTGTATATAATTCGCTTGGATCAGGATAATTAGATTCTTCTGCAAACTTAACAGCTTCATCAATTTCCGTTTTGATCATATCCTTAATTTCCTTGATTTGATCTTCTGTTGCAATCTTATCCTTTAATAATTTGACTTCCAACATTTTTACAGGATCACGATCTTTGAAAGACTTCACCTCTTCTTTTGTCCTATATTTTGCTGGATCAGATACCGAATGACCTTTGTAACGATACGTTTTTACTTCTAAGAAATAAGGACCTTTACCTTCACGGATATGCTTAGCAGCTTTTGTAAATGCCTCATGGACTGCAACTGGATCCATTCCGTCTACTGGTTCGCTTGGCATTTCATAACTCAATCCCATTTTCCAAAGATCATGTACATTACTAGTACGCTCAACGGAAGTTCCCATTGCATATTGATTGTTTTCTACCACAAAAATAACAGGTAGCTTCCAAGTCATTGCCATGTTAAATGATTCATGTAGCGCACCTTGACGAGAAGCGCCGTCACCAAACATGGTTACACATAAATTATCTGTTTCACGGTATTTTTCAGCAAAAGCGATACCTGTTCCAATTGGAATTTGAGCTCCAACGATACCATTACCACCGAAATAATTATTTTCTTTAGAGAAAAAGTGCATAGAACCACCTTTCCCTTTTACAATACCCGTTTCTTTACCAAATAATTCAGCCATAGCCGACTTTGTATCGACACCCCGACCAATTGCCGTTCCGTGTTGGCGGTAAGCCGTAACAATACAATCTTCTTTGCGAATAGCCGACTCAATACCTGCCGTAACTGCTTCTTGACCAATATACACATGACAGAATCCACGGATTTTTTGCTGACCATACATCATTAAAGCCCGTTCCTCAAATCGACGGATTCGTAGCATGGTTTCATACCAATTTAAGTATGTTTCCTTGCTAATTTTCGCTTTTGTCTTTCTTGTTCTTCTTGCTTTAGGCTTCGTTACCGTATCAGACATATAATTATATTTTTTACTTTCTATTTAGTGAACTACAAATATAGGACTTCTTACCTACTTAACCAATCAATCCATTATCATTTTGAATGGTTTAGTCCTTAACTATTTATAAAACCGACTAAAGAACAGTTTGTTGATATATTTGATATGCTTTTTGTGAATAAATTGAGTTTGAGGAATGATTTTTTTAGAATCCTAATTTTTTAATCTAATTTTATGAAAATTTGACAATTGATACCCACAAAATTTATGTCCAATATTTTATTAGATATTCAGCAACTAAAAACCTATTTTACTACCGAAAATGGAACGGTCAAAGCTGTTGATGATGTCAGTTTTTCTATTCAGAAAGGAGAAACAGTCGGGATAGTTGGTGAATCAGGTTCTGGTAAATCGGTCACGTCTTTGTCAATCATGCGCCTATTGCAAGAACCGCCAGGTCAGATTGCTGGTGGGAATATTTGGTATAATAAAGGTGAACAAAAAGTGGATTTGGCCAACTTGACAGATCAAGAAATGCAGCAGTATCGAGGAAATGAAATTGCTATGATTTTTCAAGAACCGATGACTTCTCTCAACCCTGTCTTTAAGTGTGGAAATCAAGTCACAGAAGCCATTTTACAACATCAAAACGTTTCTAAAAAAGAAGCAAAAGAGCAATGTTTAGAGTTATTTAAAAAAGTACAACTCCCTGATCCTGAACGGATATTCGATGCCTACCCACATCAAATATCTGGTGGTCAAAAACAGCGGGTGATGATTGCCATGGCATTGTCTTGTAATCCTAAAATACTCATAGCTGACGAACCCACCACCGCACTCGATGTTACCGTTCAAAAAGCTATTTTAAATTTAATGAATGACTTAAAAACCGAGTTTGAGTCTTCCATTATTTTTATTACACATGATTTAGGTGTTATTGCCGAAATTGCAGATAAAGTCATTGTCATGTATAAAGGAAAAATTGTAGAACAAGGAACGGTTCAACAGATTTTCACTAACCCCCAACATCCATATACCAAAGGATTATTGGCTTGTCGTCCGCCCTTGCACACTCGTATGCGTCGCTTACCTGTGATTAGTGATTTTATGGATACGAATATAACTGAATCGGGTGAAATAGTACTAACAGAAAAAGCCACCAATATTCAACAAGTTTTAGCCCAGAATGTGCAAGATACTTCAGTGTATCGAAGTCGTCAAGAACAATTGCAACAGCGAGCACCGATCCTAGAAATCAAAAACTTAAATACTTGGTTTTCAAAAAAGAAATCATTTTTTGGAAAGACATTGGAGTATGTCAAAGCTGTCAATGATGTGAGTTTTGAAGTATATAAGGGTGAAACACTCGGTTTGGTGGGCGAATCAGGATGTGGAAAAACCACTTTGGGGCGAACGATTTTGCGATTGACACCTGCACATAGTGGTGAAGTTTGGTATGATGGTACAAATTTGCTTGGATTAAACGAGCGTGAGATGCGAGCGTGGCGTAAACGGATTCAAATTATTTTTCAAGACCCGTATGCTTCACTCAATCCTCGAATGACGATAGGAAATGCCATTTTAGA
>JAHDFQ010000187.1:6691-8555 GCA_020628085.1 Saprospiraceae bacterium | reverse complement strand
ATGATTTTTGCAAATGTACTAAATTAACATTTTTTGATTTATAAAAATCGACGAAAGGAGTGTTTCTTTTTGTTAAAATACCGTTCTATTGGTGTAATTTGACAAAAGGAATACTTTTCTATTTCTTATCATCAAATTTGCCAACCGTTTTATCGCTTTAATCAACCGTTTCTATTAAGGAGTACATTCGTTCTAGCTAGACCATTTCAAATTTATTTTACAACATCATTTTTATAAATAGTTCCCATTGGGCTGTTTGTACCAACTTTTTATTTGCATTACTGAAAATTATTTCAATTCTACTGAGATGGTTTTCATACAAATATATTTTATAATGTCTATACCTAAAGAACCTCGTCAGTTGATGGTCAACCTGATGTATATCGTCTTGACCGCTATGTTAGCTTTAAATGTTTCAGCAGAAATCGTTAACGCTTTTTTTATAATGGATCAAAGTATTCAAGATAGCAATGCCATAGTCCAAAATACCAATCAAAAGTTATTGGTTTCATTAGAAACTCAAGCGGATGCGTATACACAATACGCCGACTTGTATGCACAGGCACAAGAAGCTCAAAAAATCGCTAAATCTTTTTACGCCTACATTGATGAATTACGTGAGTTGATGATCGAAGAATCAGGTGGAATAGATGAATTAACCAATTTGCCCAAAGGTAAACTAAATAAGGATGTAACGACTCGCTTATTCTTAAACGAAGGACGTGGAGACGAACTCAAAGAACGGATTTTGACGACTAAAAATGCCTTTTTAGAACTGATTGAAAACGAGGAGGATCAAAGTTTTATGGAATCTAAAATTCCATTGAATGTAATGACCGTTTCTGAAAATTCGGACGATAAAACTTGGTCACAAATCACCTTCGATCATATGCCCGTAGCTGCTATTTTACCGACATTGAGT
This sequence comes from Saprospiraceae bacterium, assembly GCA_020628085.1. Classification (GTDB taxonomy): domain Bacteria; phylum Bacteroidota; class Bacteroidia; order Chitinophagales; family Saprospiraceae; genus JAHDES01. Next base: position 7,633 of record JAHDFQ010000187.1, on the reverse strand, counting down.
AAACTTCAGAATGATGCAAAAATTGCTGAGACAGCACTACTCAATTATTTTCTGGAACAAACCAATAGTTCTGTCAAGCCTGATGCTTTTGTACCCGTCGTTGCGGCCGATAAATCTTATGTTATCAAGGGAGAGCCATATACTGCGGAGTTATTTTTAGGTGCTTATAGTACAACGGCAGAGAATCTTTTTGTGAAAGTAGATGGAAAACGAGTACCTGTCCGTAACGGAAAAGCTATTTTCAAAAGTACTCCAAATCGAGTAGGAGAGTATGAACATGAAGTCGTGATTGGTATGACAGATCCGATTGATGGTTCGGTGAAAACCTTTAAAAAACGATTCGGTTATGAAGCGGGCGAACGTTCTGTAGCGATTTCAGCTGATAAAATGAATGTTTTGTATGTCGGTGTAGATAACCCCATCTCTATTTCAGCAGCTGGTGTTCCTACCGAACAAATCAAAGTAAATGCTTCTGGAACAAAATTGAATAAAATTTCTAACGGAAAATATACGACAAAACCGACTAAAACAGGTAGAGCTACTATTACTGTTTCGGGAGGTGATCTTTCCCCAACTAGCCAAGAATATCGAATTAAACGAATCCCCAATCCAACCATGAAACTGGGTGATAAATCAAGTGGAAGTATGAAAGCAGGGACATTTAAAGTCTATGATAAGATCACGCCCGTTTTGGAAAACTTCGACTTTGAAGCTCGATGCACCGTCAAAGGTTTTGAACTCACGCGCCAACCCAAAAACAAAGATGTCATTTATGAAACCAATCTTGGCGGGAAATATAATGGTGCCACTAAAAGAATTGTCAACCAAGCCAAAGCAGGAGATATTTTTTACTTCTCTAATATTCGGGTACAATGTCCAGGCGATACCCACAGCCGCAAAATGGATGAAATGGTGTTTAGAATTAAGTAACGTGTTCATGTG
>JAHDFQ010000187.1:0-6591 GCA_020628085.1 Saprospiraceae bacterium | reverse complement strand
AAAAAAATAATAAATTATGAAAAAACAAATCAAATACCTCACAGCCTTAATCCTCTTTTTGGGAATTACCAGTTCCGTTATTCAAGCACAAGTATTGGATGATATTACCGAACGAAATATCGTTTCCGAACGTCGCTTGTTAGCTCATACACCCATTCGAGAAGCTGATATTTTCTGGGAAAAAAGAGTTTGGCGAGTGATTGACACGAGAGAGAAAATGAACTTACCGTTCGTCTATCCACAAGCTCCTTTTTTCGATATTTTGAAAGAAGCCGTTCAATCGGGAGCGTTACAAGCATACACCACCGAGGACGATCAGTTTACCTATAAAATGGAAACTACTGAAAATGTGTTTGGTACGATTGATACCATTCCTATTTATGATCCTGATACTGGAGAAATAACTTATGAAGTAGTCACGAATGATTTTGGTTACGAAGACATCAAACGATTTCGAATAAAGGAAGTCTGGTATTTTGATGAACAAACCAGTCGTATGCGTGTCCGAATTTTGGGGCTTGCTCCTTTGCGTGATATTACAGACGATAATGGTAACTTTCGCTACGAAAAACCGATGTTTTGGGTCTATTATCCCGAATTTAGAAATATCTTACATCGTCACGAGGCTTTCAATGCGGGTAATGATGCCAGTTCTATTTCTTGGGCGGATGTTATGGAACAGCGATATTTTGCCAGTTATATTTACAAACAATCCAATGTCCTTGATGCACGATTATCGGATATATACACAGGTGTAGATCGCTTACTAGAAGGTGAAAAGATCAAGCAGGAAATTTTTAATTTTGAACATGATTTGTGGGAGTACTAGCGTGCGAAGGTGTTCATGTGTTAACGTTCTAGTCGTCACTTGCATGTACGCACATGAACACGTTAACACCTGCGCACTTGCCTGCGGCAGGCAGGCGTGAACACGTCAATGCATCCGATCCCCTCTCAATTCCATATCTTTCAAAATCTGAGCTTCATGAGCGAGGTACTCTTTCCAGCGTGCTTTGACCTTTGCTTCATCGCCGTATTTTTTTGCTAAATCAATAAATAGTACATAATGACCCGCTTCGGACACCATAAATTTATGATAAAACTCCTTTAATTCATCTTCTTTGATGTGAAGGGACAGGAGACGGAATCGTTCACAACTACGAGCTTCTATGAGTGCCGCAGTAAGCAAGCGTTCAACGAGCTGATCCATACGACTACCACCTTTTTTCTGAAATTTCAGAAGTTGATTGACGTATTCATCTCTACGTTGAATGCCGAGTTCCAAACCACGTTTTTCTAATTCTCGCAACACCATACGGAAATGTCCCCATTCTTCCGTTACGATCGGAGCGAGTGCTCGTACCATTTCAATTTGCTCAGGATATTTTTGAATTAAGGTGATACATGTTGTCGTAGCCTTTTGCTCACAATACGCATGATCTGTCAATATATCCGCCAAATCCATTTCCGCCAAATTGACCCAACGTGGATCCGTCGGTAATTTTAAACCTAACATTTGAACCGTTGCTAAATCTTCTGCTGCCTTACTCATAATTAATTTTTTTTACGTGTTCAGGTGCGCAGGTGTTCGGGTGTTCACGTTGAAACGCTCTTCAAATCTGAACACTCCCAAATCGCTCCTTGAACGTGAACACATGCGCACTTGCCTGCGGCAGGCAGACGTGAACACACGAACACGTTTTACTTCGTTAAACACTCCAATTGGTGCATCATAAAATCTGTTTCAAATACTTCATATTCTTCAAAGCCAGTACTCCAAACCACGCGAACTCGATCAATTTCGGTAGATTTTAATGCTTTTTCTTGGTCTGAACTGAGAATATACTGCGCTGTATAAACAACATTTTTTTCAAAACGGTTGAGCGTCCCTTGATTTGTTTTTTTATTAATCAACTGAATCGTCGTCCCATCTATTAATTTGATGGATAATAAACTATTCTTTTCAAGACTCCCATAATTGGTTTGAGCACGTTCATCGGCTACTGTGATTTCGATGGATAAAAATTTGATACCGCCAGATAAACTGGATACATGTCCTGTACATTTGATTAAATCTTTTTCTTGGAAAAATGGACGTAATTTTTCACTCGTATAGGTGAAAAATAAACTGGGTGCTACATCTTTTCGCTTTTTACCACTAAATTCTTCTACACCTTCAAAAGCAATAATACATTCAGGTGTAGGTGGATTGAGCATCACATTTTCTTGCCTGCTGATCTGTTTGTAGCTATCTACTTCTTTGCCAAAATTAGAATTAACCTTTTTCTTTTTTTGTTTGGTAATGGATTCTTTTTGTTTTTTGACGTTTTGCTTTTTCTGTTTTTTAACTTTAGCTACTTTGTTTTTAGATTTTTTGACCTTCTTTTTTCGTTGTTTTTTGACTTTAGTTTTCTTGTTTTTTGCTTTTATTTTAGGTTCAACCAAGGCAAGGTCATCAGTGGAAGGATTGGCTGAATAGCTTGGATTCGTATTGTCAAGACCTAGTTTTTTCAACGCTTTCGATTGCTGATCTACGGGCATTAAGGCAATTTTTTCTAAATCTTTAGATGTTTTAGTCGCTAATTCCCAATCTCGTTTTGCCTTTTTTTCTTTACCTTTTGTAATTTCATAATCCAATTTAGCCCTATTGATGACAGCATCCGAAGAATTTTTATTTTTTCTAATTTTTTTGTAATTAGACAATACGGTAAGGGTCAATTCTTTTGCACTATAATAGTCATTAAGGGCTTTTTGTTCTTTTTCAAGAGCATTGCTAATCAGCCGATTAAGTGAAATGTTTGTACTGGCACTACTGCTATCTTCATCCACATCTAATGGTGTGGGCTCGGTAGTTTTTGGCGTATCAACAGCGTCTATTTTATTCAAATATGCCTGCATCAGTTGTTGATCTTCTATTCGATTTTCATCAAAATAACGCCAAGAACCATCGGGATAAGTAATAATTGTATTTCCTGTACTGTTTTTTTCAATGGTTTGACCAAATAAAAAAGAACCAGAACAAATAAAAAAAACAATGCAAAGTATATGATATGAATGTCGTGTCATTTATTGACTATATTTTATTATTTTTGATCGAATTACAAATATAAAATTTATTATACGGAACTTAACAAGTCAGTATTATTATTTACTCATGTTTAAACAACATTCAATGTCCAAATATTATCTTTTATTCATAATAGGATTATGCGGTCTATTTTCGTGCTCCTCTGAGGAGGGTGCAACAACCAATAATTCTAGTTCAAAAGCGATACAAGTGAAATATCCAACCACTCAAAAAGGAGATGTAATTGAGGATTATCATGGTACTAAAATTCCTGATCCATATCGTTGGCTGGAAGATGATAATTCTAAAGAAACAGTTGCTTGGGTCAAAGAACAAAATAAAGCAACGTTTGATTATTTAGAGCAAATTCCTTCGAGAAAGACTTTTCAAAATCGCTTAGAAAAATTGTGGAATTACGAGCGTTTTTCGGTTCCAGCCAAACGTGGAGGAAAATATTATTTCTCTAAAAATGATGGTCTACAAAATCAAGCTGTTTTGTATGTACAAAATGATTTAGATAGCGAAGCAAAAGTAGTCCTCGATCCTAATAAATTTTCGGAAGACGGAACAACTGCTTTAGGTGGAACATCGTTTAACGAAGACGGAACAATGATGGCGTATCAGGTGTCGGAAGGTGGTTCAGATTGGCAAACCGCCTACATTAAAAATATGGAAACGGGAGAGGTATTAGATGATAAAATTGAATGGATTAAATTTTCAGGTTTGTCTTGGCAGGGAGATGGATTCTTTTATAGTCGTTATCCCGAACCAACGGGTGATGCAAAGTTATCGGGTCGAAACGAAAAACATCAGGTTTGGTATCATAAAGTAGGAACTTCGCAAGATCAAGATGAATTGGTCTATTTGAACGAGAAAAATCCAACGCATGGTTATTATGCAGGTACAACGCACGATGAGCGATTTTTAGCACTACAGGTATGGGAATCTACGAGTGGAAATGGATTACTATTTAAAGACCTCGAAGATAAAAATAGCGACTTCGTTAAAGTTATTGAGGGATTTAATTATGATTATAACGTTGTTGATAATATTGGCGATCAGTTATTGATAAAAACCAATGATGGCGCACCCAATCAGCGATTAATGTTAATGTCTACCAAAAATCCTGATAAGAAAAACTGGAAAGAAATCATTCCAGAATCAAAAGATGTGTTACAAAGTATTTCGATCATTGGAAACAAAATTGTGGCGACCTATATACATGATGCATCTAGTAAAATTGAAGTGTTTAGCTTGGAAGGAAAACCAGAAGGTTCGATCAAATTGCCTGGCATCGGAACAGTAGGTTCAATTTCTGGAAAGCGAGAAGAAGATACCGCTTTTTACTCTTTTACGTCCTTTACTCGTCCAACGACTATTTATAAGTTGGATATGAAGACTTTAGAATCTACTGTTTTCAAAGCTCCAAAAATAGATTTTAATCCAGATTTATATGAAACCAATCAGGTTTGGTACAAAAGTAAAGACGGAACGGAAATTCCAATGTTCGTTACTCATAAAAAAGGGTTAAAAATGGACGGTAAACGACCAACTTTACTCTATGGATATGGTGGATTTGATATTTCTATTTTGCCAGGTTTTAATACGACTCGTTTGTCCATGTGTCCTATTGTTTTAGAAAATGATGGCGTTTTTGCGGTTGCCAATATTCGTGGTGGTGGAGAATTTGGAGCGGACTGGCACAAGGCAGGAACGCTTGGACAAAAGCAAAATGTATTTGATGATTTTCAGGCAGCAGCTGAACATTTAATCGCTAAAAAATATACATCGTCTGATAAACTGGCTATTTACGGACGTTCTAATGGAGGTCTTTTAGTAGGTGCTTGTTTGACACAACGACCTGATTTATATGCAGTTGCCTTACCTGCTGTGGGTGTATTGGATATGTTGCGTTATCAAGAATTTACGATTGGTCGAGCGTGGGCAAGTGATTACGGTTTGAGTGAAGAAAAAGAAGGTTTTGATTATCTATCTAAATATTCTCCATTGCATAATGTGAAAGAAAAGGAATATCCAGCAACCATGATTACAACGGCTGACCACGATGATCGGGTTGTGCCAGCACATTCTTTTAAGTTTGCAGCCGAACTACAAGCTAAGCAACAAGGTGATAATCCCGTATTGATAAGAATTGAAACAGGTGCAGGACATGGTGCAGGAAAATCAACGACCAAAAAGATAGAAGAAGCCTCCGATTTGTTAGCGTTTATGTTCCATCATTTTGGGGAGAATATAGAGTAGATGTATCACTTTAACAGGCTTACTAAACTTTTTAAGTTAGTAAGCCTGTTTTTTATTTTTTACTTCTCCAGCCAATCCAACTGCCCACCCATAATTCCAATATAAATAATGGCAGCGAATAGCGGAGCGAGAATGGTAATTATCATCCAAATAAAATAAGAACGAGGTACTTTAGAGCGCTCAATCAATTCGGCGATAAAAGAAACAATCAATATAAAAAAGGTAATGGCAACAAAAACGATACTAATCAAACTCGCCGCATACTCATCCCAAAACCAAAGTAATAAGTATAAAATAGTTTGAATTAAAAAGCCCTCTATTGGTTGGAGCATTCTCATACAGAGAGTATTTTTTTATCTAAAACAAATTGGGCAAAGTCTTTAGCCCAAGTCTGGTAAGTAATCGTAGAAGGGTGAATCCCATCACTGAAAAACCGGCTCGTTTCACCTTGTACTTGATAGCGATTTTTCCATTTTTGAAGTGTAATGATTTCAGGATTATAGAATACATTTGGGTATTCTTGAATGACTTTATTTAATTCTGAACCAAATATTTCAATTAAATTACCAATTGTAAATTTCAATGTTTTGGTAAAAGCAGGAAACTCTTTAATTGGGGGCATATTCATGAACGCAATGGGTGTTTCTGGGTATTTTTGACGAATATTCTGAATCATGGTATGAATATGTCGTCTCCAAATACGAGGACGATTCCCAGTAAATGCGTCGTTTGCACCCGTTCCAATGACAATTAAATCAGCTTTGGTTTCTTTGATTTTAGGAAGAATTTTTTCAATGATTTGTAAAGCTGTGTACCCACTTCTGGCATATACATTCCAATTGATATTAGTCGTCAGAGCCGTAGATAATTCACTGGCTAAAGCACCCGAAAATCCTTCTTGATGCGTAGCTGCACCCACGCCAGCGACCGTGCTTTCGCCAATGGTCAAAAGTTGTAAAGTTTCTTTACTATTAACATCAACCAAACCTGTGTTTCCCGTGGCTTCTGGTAAATCAGGAATAGTGCGTTTAATGCGCTTTCCTTGACGATACAAAATAGGTAAAAGTGGAATGGATAAAATTGCTCCTAAGGTATATTTGATATTCATGTTGCAAAATAGTAATTATTCATAAAATTCAATTCGGAATTATCCATTTTAAGATTCTAAGCACTATTTGTACTTTTCGTTGTTATCGGGCGTCGAGCCCTCAACAACGATTAAAGGTGGTTGTTAAGGAGGGGAAGTATATATAGAGTGCTGT
>JAHDFQ010000009.1:32856-54436 GCA_020628085.1 Saprospiraceae bacterium | reverse complement strand
ATCATTATAGGCAGCCTTGCATAGTCGTTTCAAAGTCAGCCCCCAGTTCTACCTCAAAATCCGCCTGTAATTCTATACAATCACCTGCTTGAAATTGAATCATAAACCCTGTTGGGATAATCCCATCAGAGGTGAGGATTTGATCGGCAATATAAGTTGTGTTATTTATAGTGGCATTAACATGAAGTGTATTTGCACATGCTTGTACATTGCCCAAAATTAGACCCATACCTTCTTTTACAACGATTCGTTGGTTGGGAAGTACATTGTTTATGACATCAATGACTCCCGAAGGCCATTTGATCGTAATGTTATCTATTAGTGTGTTACTACCAATACCGATATGATGATTTTGGGTGTTTTGCGCTAAAAATGCTTCACCAGACATCGGATACCGAAATTGAGTAAAACCATTAGTCGTCGTTTCAATCCAAGCCCCAATCCCATCTCGATTACTTTGTACTCCTTCGAGCGCAACTTTTATCCAATTATGGGTCGTTGGTGAGGTGTTTTCCCAGATTAAAAAAGGATCTGGATTATTGGCACAAACAGCCATATCCATTAACCCGTCATTATTAAAATCTCCGATAGCGTTGGCCATAGTAACCGTATTATCTCCTGGTAGACCCATAGGAAAAGGCAATGTGAAATTGCCACTTCCGTCGTTTTCATAAAAAGCATTGGGCGTGGAAGTACTGGAACAGACATATAAATCTAAATCCATATCATTATCATAATCCAACCAATTACCACCCCAACTCCAATTGTTATAGACTACTCCAGCAGATGGGGCAACATCAGTAAATGTACCATCATTATTATTTCTAAAAAGGACATTGCCCTGTTGTGGGACATTTGTAACTCCTGGCGTTGTATTCGTTATGTAAATATCCAAATCACCATCATTATCATAGTCACCCACACCTCCATTCATCGCATCCATAATAACATCCATGTTAGAGGCTACACTTACATCAGCAAAATTGCCAGCACTGTTTCGTAAAAAAACATTGGGAAACGATTTATCTTCTATCAAACATAAATCTGGGAACAAATCTTTATTATAATCAAAAAATACTCCCATGAATGTTAGTGTGTTTCCGTTACCCACCATTTGAGCGTTGGTTACGTTGGTAAATGTACCATTTTGATTGTTTCTTAATAAAAGGTTAGTTTTTATAGAACTAGAAGTGTTAAAACCTCTATTTGCAATATATAAATCGAGCCAACCATCATTATCAAAATCAACAAAACTAGCTCCAAAAGTCGGATTTTGATTAGCTGGAATTTGCGAAGCTATTGTTACATCGGTTAGATTCATATTACCATCGTTATTATACAAACGATTGAATCCGTTATAAACACTAATGAATAAATCTTTATCGCCATCATTGTCATAATCTGCCCAAAGAATCTGTTTGACTTCTTCTGTATTGGGAATAAGCGGAGGAATTTCAGTCAATGTACCATTGATATTTTCAAAAAATCGAATAGGTTGCCCAAAACTTGTTCCAAGTGTTAAATCATCTAAACCATCACCGTTGAAATCGCAAAAACTAATGCCTGCACCAAAAAGACCATTTCCAGATCCCGTTGTGATACCAATAGTTGGAGCAATATCTTGAAATTGAGCAAAGGATAATTTTCCTAGACAAATCAAAAAAGTGGAGAATAGTAAGACTTTAATGTCAATCATAATAAAAGTATTATTCTAATTTTATGTTTAAATATAAGCAACTCATATCAATGGAACAAAAAAATGAGAATATGAAATACATTTATATACTATTAGTGGTCATCTTTGGAGGATTGCAATGTGACAATACACAAATGCAATACAATACGTATACACTACCTATGAATTTTAGAAAAATTCGAGGACTAAGTTTTGTTGCCCCACCAAACAAATTTACGAACAATCCAATGAATGATATAAAAACAGTTGCCGCAGATTGGATTTCAGTAATTCCGTATGCTTACACACGCAAAAACGGAAATGTAGTACGCTATAATGAATCGGACTGGCAATGGTGGGGTGAGCGTCCAGAGGGCGTTCATAAAAGTATTGAATTGGCTAAAGCAGCCAATATAAAAGTGATGTTAAAACCTCAAGTGTATGTGCCAGGTAGTTGGACAGGAGATTTGAGTTTTGACTCAAAACAAGACTGGAAAACATGGTCAACCTCTTATGAAAATTATATTTTACCTTTTGCAGAAATGGCAGACTCCTTAGATGTAGAACTATTTTGTATTGGAACAGAATTTAAAAAGACGGTTCAAAAAAGAGAGCAGTTTTGGAGGGATCTGATTTCTAAAATTAAAGAAAAGTACAAAGGAAAATTGACTTATGCCGCCAATTGGGATGAGTATCAAAGCGTACCTTTTTGGGATGAATTAGACTTCGTTGGCGTCAATGCTTATTTTCCATTAATCAACGACAAAACGCCTACTGTCAAAGATTTGCTAAAAGCGTGGCAGCCCGAAGCTCAAAACCTACAATCTTTTGCAGCCAAAACTCAACGACCTATTTTGTTTACTGAATTTGGTTATTTGAGTGTGGATGGGTGCGCCTATAACACCTGGGAATTGGAAGCCAAAGTCAAGCAACTGCCCATCAACGAAACAGCACAAGCCAATGCCCTAGACGCCCTTTTTACCCAGTTTTGGAATGAATCGTATTGGGCAGGTGGTTTTATTTGGAAGTGGTTTCCGAATGGTGAAGGACATGAAGGGTATATTGATCGAGATTATACCCCACAGGGAAAAGTAGCGGAAACTATTTTAAAAAAATGGTATGGTTTGCCGTAAAATTGTCGGTTGAAAAGTCAGCTATATTTTGATTTTTGACGTTAGATAGATTGAAGTGAATTACTTCAAACATCTCAAAGCTAGGCGAAGGTTGTACCTTCGACTAATAGGATGCGCTGTATTAGACAGCATCCTTGGCAGTATGCCAAAACAATGTAAACCGTTTTTAAGCAAAACAGAATTTTGCAGACATCAGAACGAAGGTGCAATTTTAACTCAGCCTAAATAATAACAAATCACAATCATGAAAATACATATCACATTCATATATTTATGCTGTTGTTCAATAGCCATATTTGCTCAAAATACAGATTTAAAAAGCTATTTAGAAACAGCGAAAATTGAAACGGAATCCGCTTATGGCATGCAGTATCGTGTCTATAAAGCAGGGCAAGGTGAACATGTCAAAAAAGGCGATTATGTCTTGATTCATTACAAAGGAAAATTATTGGATGGAACTATATTTGATGCCACCGAACCCGAAGAACCATTCGTTTTTCAAGTCGGTTACGGACAAGTAGTTCGTGGGTTGGATGTAGGTATGACCTTGTTAAATAAAGGAAGTAAAACTGATTTATTCATTCCATCGGATATGGCTTATGGGACAAAAGGCGTTGGTAAAATGATCCCGCCAAATGCTGCGCTTATTTTTGAAGTTGATGTTATAGATATTATGGATAATAAAGCATACGATCAATATATGCGTGCCTTAGAAGCCAAAGAACGAGCTGCTTTTGAAGCGCATATTGCCCAACAGTTTGAAACCGATCTCCGACGCATCAATGACTATGCAGTACAAAATAAGATCAAAGCCAAACGACTACCTTCGGGTTTGAGCTATGCCATTACAAAAAAAGGAAAGGGCGAGAAAGCAACTTCTGGTGACGTATTAGAAGTCAGTTATGAAGGCTTTTTATTGGACGGAACGACTTTCGATAAATCACCTGCTAAGGAACCTTATCAAGTTCGATTGGGAGCAAAGAAAGTCATTCAAGGCTGGGAAGAAGGATTGCAGCAATTTAATAAAGGCGCACAAGGTTGGTTGCTCGTTCCTTCCAAAATGGCGTATGGGCCTCGATCTATCGAAGAGGATCATATTTTCATTCCGTCGGATGCAGTGCTTATCTTTAAAATTAAAGTCGAGTCTATTAAATAATAACTTAAATAATCATAGTAAAAATGCCTCTAAAACAAATACCGTTTTAGAGGCATTTTTTTTGAGATATGCTAAAATATCGGATTACACAATATATTTTTAATAAAAATCAATTATATTTGATGTCACATTAAACTTATAACTCTACACAAAGTCTAACTCCCAAACACATAAGAAAATAGAGTCAGTGATACCAAGTTTGATCTTGTTTGACAAGTGAGTATTTGAAAATCAACACTGAATCATGAAAAGAAAACCAACTCAACTACTTTTATCAATATGTTTATTGATATGCTTATCTTATTTTAATCTACACGCACAAGTTTATCCCGATCATTTCGGTACAGGAAATAATGTTGGTGTTACGATTACTTCTAGTTCGGAACAGGGCGATAATACAGCCGAACATACGCTCAATGGTACTGGTTTTTTTACGGATTTAGAAGGATCATCTCGATTTCTAGCGCAATCTGCTTTAGGCGCAAACTATGAAGACATCAATTATGTCTCACAGATTGGAATTAATGCTTGGTTAGATGAACAATTTACGATGCCTTACACACCGTATTTAACAAAATATCAAAGCATTTATACAGAAGCAGGCACAATGATTAATGCTGTTCATCCAAATGAACCAATTGATCGAGCACGTGATTACACGGGTTTTGCCTTTTATGAAAAAGTATTAAAAGAAAATGATGTACTACGCAATAAGGCGGCTTTTGCACTAAGTCAAATTTTTGTGGTATCTACGGCAAATATTGATTTGAATAATAAAGGATTTGGTGGAGCGAGTTATTACGATGTGTTGTATGAAGGTGCTTTTAGTAATTTTAGAAACCTGCTTACCAATGTTTCTCTACATCTGACCATGGGCTATTATTTGAGTCATTTTAGAAATCAAAAAGCAGACCCTGCGACTGGAACACTACCTGATGAAAACTACGCACGTGAAGTTATGCAATTGTTTACGATTGGTTTGTACGAACTTAATAATGATGGAACATACCGATTGGATGCCAATAATAATAAAATTCCTACCTACGACATTACTGACGTTCAAGAATTAGCAAAAGTATTTACAGGACTTTCAGGCGGGGCATGGGATTTAGAATTCAATCCAAGTAATGCAGGTCAACCGCTGATTTTTAATCGTCCGTTGAACTTCTTTGATATGACTGTTCCTATGATGATGCACGAGGATCGACACGAACCGGGAACAAAAATAATGATTGACGGAAGTATAATTCCGGCAGGACAACCAGGTATGCAAGACATTAGCGATGCCTTAGATATTTTATTCAATCACCCCAATGTTGGGCCATTTATCAGTACTCGACTGATTCAACAATTGGTAAAATCGAATCCAAGTGCAGCCTATATCAATCGAGTAGCATCTGCTTTTAACAACAACGGAGCAGGTATTCGAGGTGATATGGAAGCTGTTTTTAGAGCAATATTGACTGATCCTGAAGCACGGGACTGCGAGTGGCTCAACGATTCACGAGCAGGTAAATTACGACAACCATTAGAACGAATGCTAGGACTTTTTCATGCGTTTGACATAGACAGTCCTTCTGGGAAATTATGGTTTCGAGATGTCAATGTTCTTTTTGATAGAATTGAACAAGCCTACATGGCAGCTCCGTCCGTATTTAATTTTTTCTCACCTTTCTATGCTGAAGAAACCTATGTTGCTCCGAACGATATGGTGTCTCCTGAATTTGAAATTTTACATTCCGTCACAGCTATTCATTACATGAATCTAATAGAAGAAACCATAGCTGTTCGACCTTTTAGAAATAGAACAGGAGTAGACCCCAACATGCCTAGATTAGCTGCTGACAACTCGGATGATCCGTTTTTAGATTTTTCAGATGAGATTGCAGAATATGATACAAACGGGTTAGCAGCATTAATAGATCGGCTAGATTTGATTATGTGTCATGGACAACTATCCGCAGGTTCACGTGCTATTATTTTGAATGCAATGACTCAAATTGAAAATGCGCCAGGTAATTTTTCTTCCGAAGATATTGTACACGTTGCACTGTACTTCATGTTAATTTCAGCGGATTATACCATTCTGAAATAAAAAACTCCTTTCATTTACTTATCCTTTCTAAATTTTAAAAAATGTCAAAACACAAACATACACGTCGGGAGTTTTTAGGTCGAGTGAGCATGGGCTGTGCTTCTTTGGGAGTAACATCGCTCTATTCTGGAATTACCAACTTAGGTTTGATGAACGCTGCTGCTGCTGCCAATCGACCATTTATAAAAAATAATAATCAATATAAAGCCTTAGTTTGTATTGTGCTGTCAGGTGGAAACGATAGCTTTAACATGCTGATACCAAGGGGTGCAAGTGAATATAATGAATATGCTGGTGTGCGAGGAAATTTAGCCATTCCTCAGGCAGATTTGCTAGCGATCAATCCTACTAATATCACAGGTCAGGAATTTGGTTTACACCCCAATTTACCTCAAATACAAGCATTGTTTGAAAGTGGAAATGCAGCTTTTGTGGCAAATGTAGGCGCACTGGTAGAACCAACAACTATTTCAAGTATTCAAAACCAAGGAAATATTCCAACAGGTTTATTTTCACACTCCGATCAACGCCGACACTGGCAAACGAGTGTTCCACAAGATACCTCCTCATTGGGTTGGGGTGGAAGAATAGCAGATATTCTGTATACTAATAATTCTAATCAGGATATTTCAATGAATATATCTTTGGATGGAGTCAATATTTTTCAACGAGGAAATGTAGTTAAAGAATACGCTATTAGCCATCAAGATACAGGGAGTGTTTTAATTAATGGTGCTAATAATAACAATTTTTACAACACGCTGAAACGACAGACGATTGATAACTTGCTCGACCAGACCTATAATAATATTTTAGAAACAGCATACTCCAATACGGTGAATGATTCCAATGGTAATTCCTTTGCCTTTAGTTCAGCCATATCTAGTGGTACACCGATTACAACTACTTTTAATAGTGATACGCTTTCGCAAAAATTATTGATGGTAGCAAAGACCATTGCTGCTCGCAGTATTTTAGGGGTGAGCAATCAAACCTTTTTTGTAGAATTTGGTGGGTTTGACACACATGACAGTTTACTGACTGACCAAGCCGATTTGTTATCTACGCTAGATGCTGCCATCGGATCATTCAATGCTGCTATGGTGGAATTGGGTGTAGAAAATGACGTTACAGGTTTTACAATGTCTGATTTTGGTCGAACATTAACTTCAAATGGTGATGGGGCAGATCATGGTTGGGGTGGTCATGCACTTGCTTTTGGTCATGCGGTCAATGGTAAAAAAATCTACGGTCAATATCCTGAATTATATCTAGGAAATGGACTGGATCTAGGAAGTGGTCGTTTGATTCCAACAACATCTTGCGATGAATATTTTGCCGAACTAGCCCTTTGGTTTGGCGCATCATCAGCCGATCTAAATCAAATTTTTCCAAATATCAATAACTTTTGGACGCCCGTAGCGGGTAGTGGACCATTGGGAATGATGATTTAAGCAAAATCAAAAAAATTGAAATCTTTTCAAATGAATAAAACTGCTACAAAAGTTATACTGCTTTTTTTATTCTTATGGATAAATGTTAGCATACCAGCACAAGTATATCCAGATCATTTTGGTACAGGAAATGACGTTGGTGTTACGATAAGTTCTAGTAGTGAACAAGGAATAAATACTGCCAACCATACACTAAATGGAACAGGTTTTTATCCTGATCTAGCTGGGGCTGCCCGTTTTTTAGCACAAGCACAATTAGGATATAATGACATTGATATTCAAGAAGTAATGAATCTTGGAATTGATGCTTGGCTGGATCAGCAAATAACCATGACTGTCCCATCTGATTATGAGCAAACCTACCGAGATATGCACGATGAGATTATTGTGATGATGAACAACACGCATGGAGTGGCTGATTCTTCAAGAAGAGACGAGCATATTCCTTTTATTTTTTATCAAAAAGCTTTTACCGATGATGATGGCTTGCGCCAAAAAATAGCTTTTGCGTTAAGTCAGATTTTTGTGATTTCTATCAATGGAACAATTGGAGATAAAGGTTTTGGTATCTCCAGTTATTACGATGTATTATACAATGGAGCGTTCGGTAACTTTAGGGATTTATTATATAATATAACATTGCATCCCCTAATGGGCGTTTATCTAAGTCATTTTAAAAATGAAAAAGCTGATCCTGTAGAAGGAACGCTACCAGATGAAAACTATGCTCGTGAAATTATGCAGTTATTTACTATCGGCTTATTTGAATTAAATAATGATGGTAGTTTGAAATTAGATACAAATGGAACACCCATACCAACCTACGATATTGAAGATATACAAGAAATGGCGAAAGTTTTTACTGGTTTTTCTGGTGGCGATTGGGATTATGTTGCGCATCCACAATACACACCAGGTGATCCACTTTTATTTCATAAAAATGTAAGCCATTATGATCTGACCGTTCCGATGTTTATGCACGAAGATCGTCACGAAACAGGAACTAAAACCCTTCCTGACGGCACCATTATCCCTGCTGGACAGACAGGTATGCAAGATGTCAATATGACAATAGATTGGTTATTTAATCATCCTAATGTTGGCCCTTTTATTGGATATCGTCTGATTCAACAATTAGTTAAATCAAATCCGACACCAGCTTATGTGAATAGAGTCGCTTCCGTATTCAACAATGATGGAAATGGTATTCGTGGAAATATGGAAGCCGTTATTCGTACTATACTGACCGATGTAGAAGCACGTGATTGTACGTTTATTAATGATCCTAGAAGTGGAAAATTACTACAACCCATCGAACGGATGATGAACCTTTTTTATGCTTTCAATATAAGCACCCCTTCTGGAAGGTATTGGTTTAGAGATTATGGAGAAGTTTATGATAAATTAGAACAATCATACCTGTATTCGCCAACGGTTTTTAACTTTTTTTCTCCATTTTTTGCCGATAGCGAATTTGTAGCACCAAACGATATGGTTTCTCCCGAATTTCAATTGTTACATTCCACTTCAGGTATTCATTATTTGAATGTAACGGAGGATATGATAAAGGTTCGTCCTTTTAAAAATAAAACAGGTATTAATAATAATCCCTCTAATCCAAGGGTGGTCAATAATAGTGCAGATGCTCCAACTTTAGATTTTACATCATTGACAACGTTATATGCCAATAGTGGTATGACGGCTTTAATTGACCATTTGGATTTATATCTCTGTAGAGGTCAATTACAAGCAAGCACTAAAGCTTATATTATTGATAACTATAATCAAAATATTGCGAACGGAACAAATTTAAGTGATTTGGAAATCGTGAAAGATGTACTGTATTACATCATGATTTCACCCAACTATGTCATATTAAAATAGTGAATTTGAAAGAAAAATAAAATGGCAAAACACCATCATAATAGAAGAGATTTTTTGGGAAAATTAGCAGGCTTAGGTTGTGCCTCCTTGGGTGCAACACCGCTTTTGTCTAGTATTACCAACTTAGGGTTGTTGAACGCTGCCGCAGTCGCTAATCGACCTGTATACACGTCGACAGGTTACAAAGCATTGGTTTGTATTATGTTATCAGGTGGAAATGATAGTTATAATATGTTGATGCCACGAGGTACTTCGGAGTATAATGATTATGCGACAAGAAGAACCAACATGGCGATTCCACAGGCAGATATATTGCCGATTAATCCACTTGTTTCCGATGGAAAAGAATATGGTTTACATCCCAGTATGACCAATATTCAATCTATGTTTGAAGCAGGAAATTTAGCATTTATTGCCAATGTTGGAGCATTAGTCGAACCAACGACTTTAGCAACCTACAATGCTGCTCAAAACCTACCTGTCGGATTATTTTCTCATTCCGATCAACGCACACATTGGCAAACCTCTGTACCTCAAGATCGAGATGCCTTGGGATGGGGTGGACGATTAGCCGACATAATGCAGTCTAATAATGTCAATCAAGATATTTCAATGAATATTTCCTTAAATGGAATTAACGTTTTCCAACAAGGTGCAACTGTTCGTGAATATGCCATTGACAGAAGCGGTACAGGAAGTGTGCAAATTAATGGTGCTACCAATACCAATTTCTACAACACCATGAAGCGTCAAACATTGGACAATATTTTAGATGATACTTATACGAATATTTTAGAACAAGCCTATGCTGGTTCGGTATTGGGGTCGTCAGGTAATTCTATTCAATTTAGTTCAGCTATTGCTAACGGTACACCCTTTACAACCGTTTTTCCAAGTACAAAAATTGGTGAGCGTTTAGAAATGGTCGCCAAAACGATTGCTGCTCGTGGAATTTTAGATGTTTCCAACCAAACCTTTTATGTAGATATGGGCGGTTACGATACGCATAATAACATGCTTATCGAACACGCTACTTTAATGTCTGAATTAGACGCTGCCGTAAGTGCTTTTTACAATTGTATGGTTGAATTGGGTGTAGAAAATGATGTTGTTGGATTTACGGTATCTGACTTTGCCCGAAAACTGGTATCTAATGGTGATGGTTCCGATCATGGTTGGGGTGGACACGCTTTTGTTTTTGGTGGAGCTGTTACAGGTCAGAAAATATACGGGACTTACCCTGATTTATATGTGGGTAATCCGTTAGAAGATGGAGATAAAGGAAGAATTATTCCAACTACTTCTTGCGATGAATACTTTGCTGATTTAGCTCTTTGGTTTGGTGCTGCTGCTTCGGATTTGAACCAAATTTTACCAAATATTAATAACTTTTGGACACCCAGTAGTACAGGTCCATTGGGACTTTTTGTCTAAAAACCAATTATATCAAGTTTAAAAAAAATCTAATGATGAATAAATTATATATAACCATACTCTGTTTTTTTGTAAGTATCTTATGTACTAATGCTCAATGTACCGACAACGGTAATTATTGGAACGAGAGCTGGGTGTCATGTACGACCTCTCAAAATCCAAATGCTGTTCGAGGTAACTCGCATTGGATTTTATATGAATTTCACGAAAATCAATATATTGACTCTTCTTATGTTTGGAATGCTAACCGTACAGGAGAAAGTGGTTGGGGTGCAAAAGACGTGGTGATTGACTACTCTGCTGATGGTACAACTTGGATCGAATTGGGAACATTTACCTTTCCTCAAGGAGATGAAAGCACGACTTACGCTGGCTTTCTTGGCCCACGCTTCAATGGGGTGTTTTTACAAAAAATATTAATCACGGTTCTTAATACCCACGATGGTGGTACTTGTGCTTCTTTAGCAGAAATGCAGTTTAAAATTGACCAAACCGCTTGTTACGGAACAATTGATGTATGTGGTATTTGCAACGGGCCTGGTGAAATGATCTGGTATATTGATGCCGACGGAGATGGTCTAGGAAGTGTGGATAATACCGTAAATGCTTGTACGCAACCAACAGGTTATGTAGCTAATAATACAGATGCGTGTGATAATGGAAATATTGGTTGGACAGAAGTAGATGCGCTGTTTGCTAACAATGGATGTTCTAATAACTGTCATGGGGCAGGGGCATCAGGAGGTTTAGATTTAAGGACGTATGCTTCAACGATCAGCGGTGGAAATACTTGTGGAAACACCATATTATCAGGAACGAGATTAGTGGATATTATTACCATTTCGGGATATAATGCTTGTGGTGTACCCATCTCAATTCCGTCTATGAACGATCGAGCAGGAAATCAATTGGATGCGATGGAACTAGCTATGTTGCAAAAATGGATTGACGGTGGTGCACCTGAATTTTGTACGGATTTTTGTGAAAACAATAAAACTATTACGGCTACTTATCCTACGGGTACTACGGTTAGCCAAGAAGTGAGCAACCAGATTACTGCAAATAATATCATCGTAAGTGGAACAAATATTACCTATGATGCAGGTACTCAAATTTGTTTAGATCCAGGTTTTGAAGTGCAGCAAGGTGCGGAGTTTTTAGGTATGATAGATGGTTGTACAAGCGTTAATATTCAAGAAACAATGAGTTCAGAAAAATAATCTGAATCAAAAATATAAGAATTGGAATTGGTCTGGGAGCATCAACATTGTTTGGTTTTCCCAGTTTTATTTTTTACAGTATTCATCTACAATATGCTTTTCAAATCAAGCATTTCCATAGAGTATCTACCCATTTTCAAAATCTATGTATTCTACATCCTCGTCTTCTTCGTCAAATTCAGGAATACCTTTGTTGGGAACGTTATTGTTGGTTTTCATTTCATCTAAAAACTCTGTATCACCATCAACTTCGTCAAATTCGGGGATCGGTTCTCTTTTAAGTACATCCACTGATTTATGTAGAATTTTTGCCCCTCCAAATTCCTTATTTAAAATACTTTTAATTTCTTCTTTACGACGCAAACCATTATCAAAATTTCTAGAAACTTGACGTTTAGCAGATTTAATATCATAGTCATCGAGTGTTCCTTCAATAGAATAGTAGAGGTCAAAAAAACCTTTTTTCTTAGCTTTTTGAGGTTTAAGTAAAGGATCGTGTTTTTTGAGTTTTCCAAGCAATACTTGTCCTGCATTGACTTTGATCCCATAATCAATATCCTGATCGAAGCTGTGTTCGCCTGATATGGTTAAATTGACGGCGTTGTTTTGAATGAACATCGTCGGCAAGTATAATTTTCCTTTGCGAACTTCCAACCAATTTTGTAAGTTTACAAACTTAATATGTCTTAAATCTCTCACTTTGATGTAATTAGAAAAACTTTCTAGCAACTTAAAATCTACAATTTCTCCATTTTTGACACTGACACCTGCTAATACCTTAAGTTTGTCATCGAGGAAGTTACCTGCCTCATCCCAAAAAGCATTGATTCTAATCTGAGCATTGAGCTTCCCTTTTATATTGTCTGAAACGAGGACTTCTTGACCAAAATTTTCAGCTTGATAAAAGAATTTTTGGACATTAATATCTTTACAAATCAGGTTAGCTTTCAGTCGTGGCTTTTCCTCGAAATAAGTAATACCTTCCAAGCCAATGCTACCATCCATGGTTTCAATATCACCACTGAGTGACATTTCACCGTCATCGAAAGATAGATTTCCTTCAAAGTCTGTTCCTTGAATTTTATTGTAGTTAAAATTGGCAATTCCAAAATCAAATGTTCCTTTCAAAATATCAATAAAACGTTCTCGTTTCTGGTTCTGATCGACTTTTAAGGAATCAAATTCAGTAGTGCTTACTTCATTTTCTTCTACTTGGAGATCAGAAATAGCGAGCAAACGATCTAGATCGATGGCTTTCGCATTCAAACGTGCTTTAAACTCTAACTCGGCTTTTTGAGTATTCAACGAATCTGCAAATAAAACAGGAATTAGATTATAAAAATCACCATCCAAACTGACTTCACTTCCTGCACCTTCAATTTTTACGGAACTCACTTTTAGATCATTATCTTTGAGTGTTACCTTTCCTCGATCAATGATAATTTCTTCTTTGTTCATCACCAATGCGGCATCATCAAATTCGAGTTGCCCACTAGCATCTACTCGACTAATGCGGCTCATACTCATCATGTCCTTTAAGCGTCCATCAATGTGTAAATTCTTGACCTCAATTTCACCGTCACCATCTGTGATAATCGGACTATCAAATAAACCATAAATGGATTCTAGCGGTAGGGTTCCGTCCAATTTAAAATCAATAGAAGGATCATCTAGGTTTTCAACTTTTAGCTGCATTTCTGTTAATTCTCGATTGAAATAGCCTTTAAATTTTTTGATTTCAAATACAGTACTTTTATTAGATGTATATTTTCCGTTGGATAGACTAGCTTCAAAAGATACATCTTTGAGCGGGCTAGATAGGCGGCCGCTAGAAATTCGACCATCATCCAAACCAAAATTAACTTGAATAGCTGGGTTCTTTTTATCGGTTTGTAAACCTTTGATAGTAGCATTAAACAAGAAAGTCCCTCGGCTGGTGAAATCTCCAACATCATCTAGCCAATTTTCGGGTAATAATTGGATAACAGATTGTAAATTTCCATCTTCACTCGTCAATTCTAAATCATAGTTTGTACCTTTTTTTTCTTCTTGAATGATACCACTAATGTTGAAGATATTGGATTCAATCCCAAGTTTAAATTCTTCAAAAATATAAGTTCCTGTGGCTAAATTGACATCTATTGTAGCATCATAATCAACAGCTTTGCCTGGTAAAAAACGATTTTCACCAATGTCAATAAAATCAGTTTCAAGCGCAGCATAGCTTTTCAAAGCAAACTGATCGCTGGACAATTCTCCAGAAAAAATAGCATCATTGACTAAAACTCGTGTTTCTTGTTGGTTGAGTTCATCTGAATAAATGAGTTCGATCTTTTCTAATGTTGCTTCATTGAGTGAAATAGATAAATCGGAACTCGCATTGGAATCCGTATTTTGGGATGTTCTTATTACTTCATAATTTGTTTTACCTTTTGGGTCAATATGTATATACAAAGCACCATTTTCAATGACCAAAGAATGCAAATTGATATTAGAACTAAATAGACTAAACAGACCAAATCGGAAAGATAAATTTTCTGCCTCTAAGAGATTACCACCGTTTGTATCCGCTAATTTTACATGTTGTAAATTTGCAGAAGCACTTGGAAAGGCCGAGAAAATAGATAACTCAAAAGCTTCTACAGAAAGCTCTGTTTCTAAAGATTTATTGACTTCCGTCAGGACTTTTTCGCCCAATTCTTCTTCAAAGAAAGTAACAATGATTGTTGAAATAATCAATAATAATCCAATAAATAGTATACATCCCCAAAACAGTTTTCGTAACACAGGCTTGATATTTTATTCGTTGATTTTCTATAAATATACAACTCAATTCCACACGCAAATATTATGACGAATAGAAATATAAGAAGTATTGATTAAAATCTTATCTTTTCAAAAAAATCTTTAATCTTTAGTTCAAATGACTTTATGTAAGACACATTACATAAAGTGTGAGATAAGAGTTTTACATTGCATTATTATTTATTAAACGCAGGTTTGTCTTTAAAGACGATCCTTTAAACAAGAAAATATGAAAAAAATAGTTTACACCTTTATTTTTGCTTTATCTACCATGATTGCGATTGCGCAGACAGCTCCTGATTTTACAGTAACGGATACACATGGGGAAACACATGCTTTGTATGCAGATTACCTCAATCAGAATACGGTAGTCGTGCTAGATTTATTCTTTGTGGACTGTCCACCTTGTAATGATTTTGCTCCATATTTAGAAGCATATTGGAAAGAACAACAAGCGGCTGGAGCACCTGTTCAGTTTTTGAGTTTGACTTCACAGCCAGGCGATAATGATGCGAAAGTACTTGGTTTTGAAGAAGCGCATGGTTTAACGTTCCCTGCGGCTAGCGCAGATGGCGGTGCTGTAGAAGCCCAAGCTCCTTTTGTAACAGGGGACTTTGGACCATTTTTTGGTTATCCAACATTAGTTGTAATTTCACCAGATGGAAGTGTCGCTTTCGATCCTTGGGGTAACAGTGGAGATGAAACTATTGAATTGTTAGATGCTATGGTACAAGAAGCGATTAGTGGTATTGTATCTAGTACATTTGATTTAGAAAATGAAGTAGCCATTGATGCGTTTCCAAACCCAACGACTGATTATATCAATATTGATTTGACTGCCTTTGGTCAGGAAACAACGATAGAAGTTTTTGATGCTGCTGGTCGTTTGGTGCATACGTCAACAACATCCAATCGTGTAGAAAAAATTGCTACACAAACATGGGAAGCTGGACAATACTTTTTGTTAGCTCAAGATGCTAAAGCTCAGGCTAGACAACAGTTTAGTGTGATTCGATAGGTTAATTTTTTTGATTTTAAGTAATGATGGGATAGTAATGAATATTGCTATCCCATTGTTGTAAATAGTATCCTCCCATTTGTAATAGTGTAGATAAATTTTTTCTATTTTTTCTTTAGTTTAGAATTAATTTTAGGTCCAGCAAGGTACTGAGATATACTGATTTTTTTTATCGAAGATACGCTTGCTTACTAATTTGATTTCAATATTTTCTCAACATGTAAATTTCCATTTGAGCTATCTTGAATTCTAATAAAAAACATTCCATTAGGTAAAGTAGAAATATCTATAGCAATCGAACTATCGGTGGTACTAAGATCTTGGTAGATATTACCATTAATATCGAGGATTTGAATATTATAATTAGATAATAAACCTTGAATTTCAAATATATCGTCAGTAGGATTAGGTAAAATAGAAATATTAAAATCGGTTGCGAATATATCCACAGCTACAGGCGCACCTAAATCTCCAACTACTCGAAGATAGGTATTTCGATATTGTTCTTCATCGCTGTCTGGAGCATAAGTACCGGGCGACCAATCTGGTGTGACACCTCCACGCACTTTTATCCAGACTAAATCATTTTCTGCATCTTGCCAGTATACTTCACCCACTGGAGCATTGACGACATCTGACAAGCAAGCCACTTGTTGATAAATGTGTTTAGTGGCACTAGCTGGAGCAGATTCTTCTCCTTCGTAATCCCATACGGTAGTTGCATAAATTTGATTGACAGTATAATTGCCTGAGTATTCTATCGCAATAACCTGATAATCGGTATCAGCGAGCATATTGGTCATTGTTATACCAACATCATTCACTTCTGTTACGCTTGGAAACGTGAGTTTATAATAATCACTTGGGTGCGTTGCAAAGTGACGCATATTGGCTAATAGGCCTCCATTTTGACCTTCTGCAACAGTCCATGTTCCTACAGTATTAAAATTATCATCTAAACGTTCCACATCTAATTCCATCAAAGCATACCATCTTGGATTTGCTTGATTGATAACGAAGCCTTCGAAGCCAAAAAACGGACCAGGTGCCAACACTCCTCCCGATGCGGGACCAGGTGCAACAGGTGTGGTGGTTAGATTAGTTGTAAAAAATGGATCATCATAAATTAAGTAGTCTCCTGAATTACCTCCCCATATCCCATATGGATCCCAAAGCGCACCTGCTAATACAAAATGATTGTAACCAGATTCAAGTTTTACTCCAGGATGAGAATCAATGAGTAAGTTATTGGGATTACGGATGTGCCCTTTTTCGACAGGACGGATGTAATAATCATTGGTAGCAAAGGCACCACTTGCATAGCCAGCTTCCATAGGAACACTCACTACAATATTGTCTTTGATATCAAAAGTACTGTGATAAGTGGCAAAGGCAGCAGGAGGAAGACTATAACTTAAATCGTCTCGATCCGTGCCATTCATTAAGTGATTTAAACTATTACCTACTGCTAAACAACGTTCAATGACGCCAAATTCTCCTGCACCTGCAAACATGCTAAAACAATTATCTGCATTGATAATTTCGATATTATCGGGCCAGTCACTACGATCCCAGAGTCCACTTCCCCCGTTCTTCCATACACTTGCACCTTTCAAAGTAAAACGGCGTTTGTTGGGATACGGCCATTGAGGGTCTTGACCATCTGTTGTAGAAATGTATTTACTAGGTGAAATGTTTCCATCTTGATCTATTTCAACCCAATCTAGGTTAATTCCTTCGATTCCATTAGAATGCGCCGTATTATTCTCAAAAATACCAAACAACAAACGATCAGGACGCATATTAATACCTGAGCTCAAGCCCCAAGTATTTTCTGGAAAAGCCAACCAAAACCCATTTGTATTACAATCACCTGCCATATTATTGGTAACTGTATTGTCAGGATTACTAATCCAAAAACCTGATGATCCACGACCTGCATTTGATCCTTCTTCATGTATTTTTAAGGCAAAACCTGTATCTGGATTTCGGATATGAAGGACAAGGTTTCCATCAATTATATTACGTCTCTCAGAAGCATCTTCCGTAAAAATACCATGCCCACGCACATCATATACAACATTGTTTTGTACTAAGGTACCATTGGTGCCATGGATAACAATTCCACGATTCCTAGATTGATTAATGACAGAATTTCTAATATACTGCCCTGTTGCATCACCCAATTCATTACTACCATTGTAGCTGATCATATGCCAATGAAAAGGATAACGACCTAAATTTCCTTTTTGCCCACCTCGTTTAATTTCTACACCATCAATATGTGCCATTCCTGGCATACCTGTTCCCCCCATACGCATTACCATAATATGTACACCAAAATCGTTAGTTTGCCAAAGCGCGTCATTAGGAGCCTGAATGACAATATTGCGAGTCAGATTAGCAACAGGTGCTCGTTCGTCTAAAGTGGTGGGTGTAAATCCAGAACCTGCGGGTGGAGTCACTATATTCGTATTAGACAAACTCATACCTGTAGGAGTGACGTACTGTAATGCTCCCCAACGATGTGCGTTTAAACCTGTATTTATGGTAATTTGATTGGAAGTAGTTTGGGTTAATTGAGTAGATTGTGTAATAGATGCCCCATTGGCTGCTTCATAAAAATCAGTAGGGCCAATAATTAGTTCATCGTTTATATCCCAAGAAATAGCATCTTTTAGAACTAGATTGGTACTTCCAGCCACTGCATTGGCATTAAGTTTAGTCCAAGGGATACTTGGTGGAGTACCATGCAATTCCAAATTTCCGCCCATGACCATTATACCACGTGTGCCCATCCCCATGATATTTTCATTCATATTGGAAGCATTGATAGTAATGGTTGCCTGATTAGTAAAGGGATTATTGACAGTACCTACTTGGAGTGTACCCATCAGCATAATCCAATCGGCAGTAAGGTTGAGGTTTTGATAATCAAACTCTAATATTCCCTCAATAGTTAATCCTCCTAAATCAGGAGTATCTTCATCTAATAAGATATGCATGCCTGCTGGAATCGTAACAGCCTCTCCTGAAATTGGTTTATTCCCTCCCCAGGTAGCCGGGTCAGACCAAAGCTGCTGAGCAGTACTTACTTGGATGGTAAATAATAGGGTAAGAAATGAGATTAGATAGGTCGGAATGTTTCTTTGGTGATGAGATTGCATATTGATGAATTTAAATATAGTAATGATTTTTAGTTTTAAAAACAATACTAATTTCAAGATACACAAAAAATAGATTACTAGGAAATTAAGTTCTTTCTCTACGAAGATAAATCCCTTGTTATCAAGGCTTATTTGTTCTAAAAAGATAACCTACGGAGTGTTTTCTACCTTTGAGAAGCTTGTAATCTTATAATGTACAATAGTCTTTTATTACCCAAAAATTAAAGAAGAAACATATGCTAATTCTATGACTTATTATAAACCTTCAGAAATTGTAATGGCACGGACAATGCAATCTTCTACTTTTCTCTTACCTTTGGCAGCATAAAAAGAGAAGCAATACGTGCCAACACCCATCATAGACATTATTATTCCTGCCTATAACGAGGAACAATCTATCGGATTGGTGCTTGATGATATTCCCAAAAAACTGGTTCGTCATATTTTAGTTTGTAACAATGCGAGTACAGACAATACAGCGAATGTAGCAGCGCGGCACGGTGCAACCGTTTTATTACAACCGCAAAAGGGCTATGGAAGTGCTTGTTTGAAAGGTATCGAATTTATAAAAGACAAAAATCCAAAACCCGATATTGTAGTATTTTTAGATGGTGATTATTCCGATCATCCAGAAGAAATCACGGAACTAATTCGTCCGATTATGAAAGATGGAATGGATATGGTCATCGGCTCTCGTGCTTTGGGGCGTATGGAATCAGGAGCGATGATGCCGCAACAAATCTTCGGAAACTGGTTAGCGACGACCTTAATTCGTCTTTTTTATAAATATGAGTTTACAGATTTGGGGCCGTTTAGAGCGATTCGTTATGATAAACTAGTAGAATTGGATATGCAGGATCCCGATTTTGGTTGGACGGTAGAAATGCAAGTTAAAGCAGCAAAGTTTGGTTTAAAATGCGTTGAAGTTCCTGTAACCTATCGTAAACGAACAGGCGTTTCTAAGATTTCTGGAACGATTAAAGGAACAGTTCTCGCTGGTCATAAAATCCTTTGGACTATTTTTAAATTGATTTAACTCCAACCTCTTTATGTTGATACTGTCCTATATCATTATCATTGCCTACACACTAGCGTTGTCGTACATCACGATTTATTGCTTGATGCAATTTCATTTATTATATCACTACAAACGCTTCCATTGGTCAAATCAAAACCTGACCTATTTGAAAGTAGAAAATGATGATGAATTACCTTTTGTAACCATACAACTACCCATTTTTAATGAAATGTATGTAGTGGATCGTTTGATAGATCGAATTGCGGAATTTGATTATCCCAAAGATCGCTATGAAATGCACTTATTGGACGATTCTACAGATGAGACTTTAGAAATTTCTAAACAAAAAGTAGCGGAATATAAAGCTAAAGGATTTAATATTGACTTATTTCATCGAACGGATCGAACAGGTTATAAAGCAGGTGCGCTAAAAGCAGGAATGCAACATGCGAAGGGTGATTTTATCGCTATTTTTGATGCCGATTTTTTACCTAGAAAAGATTTTTTACGAACGACGATTCCATATTTTAAAAACCCAAAAGTTGGCGTAGTTCAGACCCGTTGGGAACACATCAATAAAGAATATTCCATCATCACAAAACTACAAGCCTTACAACTCAATGTTCATTTTACAGTCGAACAATCAGGACGTAAGGCTGGTAATTTTCTGCTACAATTTAATGGAACAGCAGGTGTTTGGCGTACCGAATGTATCCATGATGCAGGTGGTTGGGAAGCCGATACCTTGACGGAGGATTTAGATTTAAGTTACCGAGCGCAAATGAAAGGTTGGGAGATTGCTTACCTCGAAAAATTTGGTTCCCCTGCCGAATTACCTGCCGAAATGAATGGCTTAAAATCGCAACAATTTCGTTGGATGAAAGGCGGTGCTGAGAATGCTCGAAAACTATTACCTACGATCTGGAAATCCAATTTGCGATTGATGGAAAAAATCCATGCGACCATTCATTTGATGTCCACAGGTATTTTTCTATTTATCTTTTTAGGTGGCGTATTTAGCGTTCCAATGGTGTTTGCGTTACAACAATTAGGTTTTAATGCCAATATTTTTGCGCTGTTTTGGTCGGGGTTAATTGCCGTTATTTTGATTTATTTTGTTGCCAATGTACAAGCAGAAATCAATACCAAAGAGAGCGTTTTAAAACGGACGGTTAAATTTATCATTCTTTTTCCAATATTTTTGTCTTTGTCAATGGGTTTGAGTTTACACAATTCAATTGCTGTTCTACAGGGTTATATGGGTAAAAAATCAGCTTTTATCCGTACTCCAAAGTTCAATATCAATACCATCACAGATACCTTCAAAAAAACGAAATATCGGACGAGTAAAGTTTCATGGACAACGATCTTTGAAGGTGTTTTAGCGGTGTATTTCTTATTTGGAATTTTTGCAGGATTATACACACAGAACTTCGCTTTCATTGCTTTCCACACCTTGCTGATGTTCGGTTATGGAACGATTTGCTTTTTTACGGTGAAGCATTTGCAGTTGAAATAAAT
>JAHDFQ010000009.1:0-32756 GCA_020628085.1 Saprospiraceae bacterium | reverse complement strand
ACCTATTTCTTAGGTTATCAAGTCCAACAATCTGATTTTTACCCACTAATACTAGCGTACGCCACTTTTTTTGGAATCTATATTTGGATCAATCGACAGAAATGGGAGATTCCACAAATCTGGTTTTGGGTCGGTTTAGGTGTTTTGCTACGGTTTATTTTACTCTTTGCATTACCCAATTTATCAGATGATATTTATCGCTTTATCTGGGATGGGCGACTCATTAATCAAGGTATTAATCCGTTTGAATATTTGCCCTCTTATTATATCAATGAATATCAAGGCATACCGATAAACGGAATCAATCCAACCCTTTTTGACCAACTCAATTCATCTGAATATTTTACCATTTATCCGCCCATTGCACAAGGTGTTTTTGCAGTGGCCACATGGTTGTTTCCTAATAGTATTTGGGGTAGTAGTTTAGTGATGAAAACGTTTTTATTTGGGTGTGAATGTGGAACGATATATTTATTAGCTAAACTATTTAAAAACCAATTATCCACTATTCTTTGGTATGTATTAAACCCGTTGATTATTCTCGAAATCTGTGGAAATTTACACTTTGAAGGAGCTATGGTTTTCTTTTTGTTACTTGCCTTTTATTGGTTAAAAAAGTGTGAGAAAGTGGCATTAAGTATAAATAAATGGTTCGTTTTATCTGCCATCGCTTTTGCCTGTTCAGTCGCTGCTAAGTTATTACCACTGATGTTTTTACCTTTTTTGATCCGTCCAATGGGTTGGAAACGAAGTTTTCAATATTATATGATTGGGGGAGTTGCCTTGATCTTAATGTTTCTGCCTTTAGTTAGTGGTGGGTTCTTTTCTAATTTTGGCGACAGTCTTGATTTATATTTCCGACGTTTTGAGTTTAATGCTAGTTTATATTATATTTTTCGATGGATTGGATTTCAAGTTTCGGGCTATAATCAAATTGCATCTATTGGGCCGATGTTGGCTTTAGGTGCTTTAAGTGGGATTTTATATCTTTCTTTTCAAGCCAAAAATAACAAGATTATAAAACTCCCTAATTACTGGTTTTGGGCGATCTGCTTATATTTACTTTGTACCACAACGGTGCATCCTTGGTACACTGCATTACCTGTTGTGCTGTGTTTATTCACCAATTTCAGATTTCCGATACTTTGGTCAGGATTGATCTTTTTGACCTACATCAACTACTCTTACGATGAATATCATGCTAACTTGTGTATGGTAGCCATTGAATACAGTTTAGTTATAGTATTTTTTATTTGGGAGTTGAAAAACTATCATAAAAATCGTATATTGGAATAGCAAAGCAACGTCTGAGAAAACCAAAGCCTTTCTCTACCATAAATCAGTCCTAATAATTTCCTTTCAATATTTGAATGTTCCTATTCAAGTAAATTTCTATTTTATAAATATAAAAAACCAACAATCTCATGCACACACTTCGCCTAGCCATTCGTATTATTTGTATTATATTTTGCTGCTTTGGATACTTGTCTATGTCTGGACAAATTCAAACCGTTGTTTGCGTAGATTATGATATTCCTTGTACCAACCCTAATGTATTGAATGAGAATTTTGGAATACAAAATGAAACGGGAAATATAATCGAACCCTTACCATATGAACTCGAATCTGGATTAAACGAATTGCATTTTGATATTCCTTGTGGAATTATACAAAATATGACCATCCAGTTAGCAGTAGAACATAGTAATCCCGAAGGATTAGAAATCGGATTATCCATTGAAAACTTAAACCCATTTTTGAACGAATTGCCACCTTTATTAGTACTTGATTTGATAGAACCGAGTAGCTGCAACACAGGAACGGCTTTAGACTTAGATGTGGTTTTTGATGAATCTGCATTGCAATCGTTCAATGATGCCTGTCAAAATAATACTGGAACGCTAACAGGAACTTATAATCCATTTGGAACATTATCCACACTTAATGGAAGAAGTGCAGGAGAATTTAAAGATAATTGGATATTGAAAATTACAAACCCTGACAACACAACAGGGCGGATTCTGTCTGCACAGATCAACTTTGAAATGGGTTTTCCTGTACCTTACGAAATTCTTGAGCCAACACTCGTTGAAGCAGTTGAATTAACGAGTGAACAAGTTGTAGAAACAGGTTGTAACCAAGATGAATTACCATACGGAGCTAAAATAGAACGTATTTTTGAAATACAACGAACGAACGGAAATATAGAAACTTGTACGCAAGTAGTTGGACTAATTACACCAGCATTGAACGACTTGAAGCTACCACCAAATGATACTATCACTTGCGATAATATCAACAATTTTGACGAAAACTATCTTCTTCCTTATTCGTATGGATGTTACCCACTAACAGAGGATTTACACGGACTTTGTGATCTAAGCTATACTTATGAAGATTTGATATTGCCAACAGTACTAGGAAAAAAAATATTTCGCTCTTGGACTGTATTCAGTTGGTGTACAGGGCAACATTTAGATCCATACCAGCAAACAATTGTTATAGAATGTAAAGTAGGTGATCTTACAGGTAATGTACAAACGCTTGAGGGCGATACTATTCCTGTTATAGTAACACTTGGTGGTGATACTGTGGAAAATCAATTATCGGAAGACGGATCATTTTTATTTGAAAATGTAGTGCTAGAACAAGATTACACGCTTAGTGTTACTAAAAATGACGACTATCTGAATGGTGTATCAACCTACGATCTAGTATTAATGTCGAGACATATTTTGGCAAGTGAAATCATAGAAAATCCTTACAAAATGATTGCCGCTGATGTCAATGAAGATGGGAATATAACGACATTAGATATTATCATTCTCCGACAATTAATTTTAGCGAGTATTGCAGAATTACCAAGTGGAAAGAGTTGGCGGTTTTTTGATGTCAATCAGACTTTTGACAACCCACTCAACCCATTTGACACTCCTTTCTTAGAAGAAATTCAAATTGAAAATTTCAGTTCTGAACAAGAACCAATTAACTTTATAGGGGTGAAGGTCGGAGATGTGGGATAGTCTGGAATTAAGATGTAAGCATTGTGTTTAGTAAAGTAAAATAATCTCTGCTAAAGGTAGGTAGGTCTGTTTGTTCTCAATGAACTCTGTGGTAAAACTAATCATATTTGTTCCAAATCCCGCTGTTTCCAAAACCAATATCCAATATATCCAACCGCTACAACAGAAATGGCTGTTAGGGGATAATTGACCTGATCCATTTGTTCTAAATCAATAGACGACATTTCTTCAGAGTATAAATATTGAGCCACCACTTGAAAAGCATTGTTTGTAAAATGTGCAATAATCGGTACCCATAAATTATTTGTCCAAACGAGTAAATAACCCAACAGTCCACCTAATA
This sequence comes from Saprospiraceae bacterium, assembly GCA_020628085.1. GTDB lineage: Bacteria > Bacteroidota > Bacteroidia > Chitinophagales > Saprospiraceae > JAHDES01. The sequence continues at coordinate 29,390 of JAHDFQ010000009.1, read as the reverse complement.
ACATTCTTGGAATAAAACCTTCAAATTGCAAATGGAAACCACTAAAAATAATCGCAGCCACCCAAACCGCAACATGTGGATTTTGTGTGATTTTAGAAATGCTTTTTTGAATAAAACCTCTAAAAATAAGTTCTTCCCCAATAGCTGGAATGATCGCAATAATCAAAATATTATAGAATAATTCGAGCGACGTATCCGTTTTGAGCATTTGCATAATTAATTCTTGCGTACTACTTTCCATGTCCAAAGCCCATTCTGGTAAGGGTAATTGTTTATTCAACCAAAAAGTAAATTGTACCAATGGAAAAGCTGCAAAAATCATTAAAGCACCCATCCCGATATTGCGTAATAATGGAGTTTTATCTAAAGACAAACCTTGCATCCAACCCAACTTATAAACAATGAATCCTGTAGTCAAAGCGGGCAAAACAAACATGGTTAAATGTTGTACGAGCAGTGTCGTCCTAAAAAAGTTCCGATCACCAGCACTACTATCATCATTTAAAAAATTCATCAATTCATCTAATGCAAGTCCTTTTGAACTGACTAACCATAAAGTAATACCAGAACCAATCATCAAGAAAAAGAAAATAGAAGCCAATAAAATAATCAAAACCAAAGCAGGGTGCATCGGTTCATTATTGTAAAGAGTAGAAGAAGGTTGAGGATTTGACATAACTGAATAGGCTTAATGTGAATTTTTAGTAAAATTAGAGTAATTTTTGCAGATGAAGAATTATACTTGATAGACTTTATAGTTTGAGGTTTAAAATTCTCATTCCTAGCGAGTATCTTTGAAGTGTTTCTGTATCAAATTGCGTAGCAACTTGAAGAAAGTTTCACCAAAGGCAAATAAACGTTAGTTCATTTGGTGATCTTTTTTAGACTAATTACTAATGAACTGATAACTAATCAACTAAGAAATGACAAGATTGAGCGTTAATGTAAACAAAGTCGCTTTACTCCGTAATTCTCGTGGGAGTAATTTGCCAAATTTAGTAGAAGTAGCAAAGGACGTCGAACGATTTGGTGGACAAGGCATCACGGTACATCCTCGCCCCGACGAACGCCATATCAAATACAGCGATGTGCCTGCCCTAAAAGCTATCACGACTACTGAATTTAATATCGAAGGTAATCCTAACGAAAAATTCTTGAAACTAGTTTTGGATAACCCACCACATCAAGCCACACTCGTTCCTGATGCGGTCGATCAATTGACTTCCGATTCGGGTTGGGATACCATCAAGTATAAGGACTTTTTAACAGATACAATTGCTCGTTTGCATGAATCAAACATTCGAGTATCTATTTTTGTTGATCCAGATGAAGCGATGGTCGCAGGTGCAAAAGCAGTCGGTGCAGATCGGATAGAATTATATACGGGTGATTATGCGCACCAATTTCACGCAGATAAAGCCAAGGCAATTGAACCATTTATACAAGCTGCAAACGAAGCTAATAAACTTGGAATCGGTATCAATGCAGGACACGATCTAAACCTAGATAATCTCCAATATTTTAAACAACACATCGAAGGATTATTAGAAGTTTCCATTGGTCATGCGCTCATTACAGATGCGCTGTATTATGGTTTGCATAATACGATTCAGTTGTATTTGAGACAATTGAAGTAAACAGGTGAAATCAACTGATGACTAGAGTCACCAGTTGAAAATCAATTTTATAAAGAAATAAATTAATCATGCAAGATATAAATATAACACAACAAGGATCAGTGGAGACACAAATAGATGAAAAAGGTATTGCTACGATTACTTTTTTTCATCCGTCCCACAACTCATTACCAGGAAATTTACTAGCACAATTACGAGATCAGATCAAGGAAGCAGGTACAAATGATGCAATCAAAGTGATTATATTAAAAAGCGCAGGTGAACGCACCTTTTGTGCAGGGGCTAGTTTTGACGAATTGGCTTCGATTAATGATTTTGAGACAGGAAAAAAATTCTTTCTAGGTTTTGCTAATGTGATTAATGCGATGCGAAAATGTCCCAAATTTATCATTGGACGGGTACATGGAAAAGCAGTAGGTGGTGGAGTAGGAGTGGCTTCCGCAACGGATTATTGTTTGGCCACCAAGTTTGCTGGCGTCAAATTGAGTGAGCTGAATGTAGGGATTGGACCGTTTGTCGTTGGTCCTGCCGTTCGACGTAAATTAGGCACTTCTGGAATGACACAATTAGCGATTAATGCTACGGAATTTCGTTCTGCGGCTTGGGCAATGGAACACGGTTTATATGCCGATGTCTATGAAACCGTTCAAGAAATGGACTTAGCCATAGAAGATTTAGCGATCAAACTATCCAAATCAAACCCCGAAGCCATGCGTTTAATGAAGGCTGCTTTTTGGAGTGGAACAGAACATTGGGATGAGTTATTAGACGAGCGAGCAGCTACTAGTGGACAATTGGTTTTATCAGAGTTTACCAAAAATGCGATTGGTCGCTTTGCTGTATAATTTAATGAAAAAATCACCATGCAACAATTCACAACTTCTACGTTCTATTTTGATTACGAAACCGACGCAATTCAGCAATTTATCCATAAATATGTAGATAGAACAGCTAGTAAAAAAGAACAAGCGATACAACTATACTATGCTATTCGAGACGGTTGGCGATACAATCCATATAATATTACCGTCAAAAAAGAAGGTTATCGAGCCAGTGTCATTTTAGATAAAAAAGAAGCGCATTGTATCGATAAAAGTATTTTGATGGTGACTTGTTGCAGAACTTTAGATATTCCAGCTCGTTTGTGTTTGGCGAAGGTTCGAAATCATATTGCTGCTGAAAAAATAACGGAGCAGTTTGGAACGGATGAACTGGTGCCGCACGGATATGTGGAAGTCTATTTAAACAATAAATGGATCAAAACAACCCCTGTTTTTAATAAAGAATTATGTGCCTTTATCAATGTAGAAGCACTCGAATTTGATGGAGAAACCGATGCTATTTTTCAAGAATTTGACAAAAAAGGTGGCAACTTCATGGAATATATTGAAGATTATGGTCATTGTGATGATGTACCCGTTCAGTTTATGCTCGATTTGATGCGACAACATTACACCGTTGCTTTTGATCATTTTTTGAAAAAAGGAGAAGTGACAGAAGCTGATTTTAAGTAAAAAAAAAACAATATATGCTAACCAAAAAATTAAAAGAATTTGGGAAACAACACAATTGGTACAAAACCAAAAATAGTGTCTTTGGAGCTTATCAAGGCTATGTTATTAATATTTATCAGAGTGATCTAACGAGTAGTCCCCAATCCAAGACTATTATCTGCAAATTTGATCCCATTGAAGAAGAGCGACGACTCAATATTCAGCAAGAAATAGAAAAACATAAAAAACAATACGGATATAAGCAATTTGAGGTAAGCGAAAAGTTCGTTGCTGTTGTTTTATTTGAAAACTGGCGTCGCACTAAAAATGAAAAAATTACGGATGTTTTAAATTTTATTATTGAAACAATCAAAGCTAACGATGTTTCTCCAATTGATGATAATATACTTTCAAGCTATCAGGCATATAATTTGTCAGGCGAGGGCGTATTATTAGATCATGCTGAATATAGTAGAATTAACCAAGAGTTTAATCGGCATAATTCTAAAGAATCGTTAGAGCGCGTCAGCTATATGAACGGCTTTTTGGGAGCGTTATTATTTACTGTTCCCGTTATTATTCTTTGGGTATTGATAGCTGTGTTTTTTAACTATTTGATTGCTGCATTTGGTATATTTATAGCCGTTGCAGCTTCTTACGGATACGAACAATTCAAAGGGAAATTAGGAGGTGGAACTAAAATTATTCTCATAATTACGACCCTACTCGCAATTGTAATTGCAAATATTATTTCAACTTATATTGATTTGAGTTACTTAGAGTTAGGTTATAGTCAAACTATGGAATTGATGTTTACAAATCCCGAAATAAGAAGTGTGCTTCTTAGTAATTTGGGCTTATCTGCCGTATTTGGAGCAATAGGGGTTTGGTGGATTATCTCTAGTGTGGAAACCAAGCGACATTTTATTGAGAAAGCAGAAAAAATAATATAATAATGATTGTAGATTCAACAGTTTCTATCAAAAAAGAAGTACTCCTTAAAGCGTTTCGACTCATGGCAACTGCCAAAACAATGACCGAAACCTACGAAGCTAATTTTAAATTAGTTTCCAAATATGTACATGCTACGTCTCGTGGTCATGAAGCCATTCAACTGGCGATGAGTATGCAATTATTGCCTCAAGATTGGGCTGCACCTTATTATCGAGACGATGCTTTTTTACTAGGAATTGGTATGACGCCTTATGATTTGATGCTACAATTATTAGCTAAAAAAGATGATCCGTTTTCGGGAGGAAGATCCTACTATTCGCATCCGAGTTTGAAAGATGATGATAAACCCAAAATTCCACATCAATCCAGTGCAACAGGCATGCAAGCCATTCCTGCAACAGGTATGGCGATGGGTTTACAATACAAAGAAAAATTAGGTTTGGCGGATGATTTTGGAGATGATAAACCCTTGGTTGTCTGTTCTTTGGGTGATGCTTCAGTCACAGAAGGCGAAATTGCAGAAGCCTTTCAAATGGCAGCCTTAAAACAAATGCCAATTATTTTTTTAGTGCAAGATAACGAATGGGATATTTCGGCACACGCCCGTGAAATTCGTTCTCAAAATGCTTATGAATATGCACAAGGTTTTAAGGGTTTAGATGCGATCTCTATCAATGGAAGTGATTTTTTTGAAAGTTATACAGCAGTTCAAGAAGTCATTCAAACGGTGCGAAAAGAACGACGCCCGTTTTTGATACATGCCAAAGTTCCACTACTCAATCACCATACTTCTGGTGTGCGAATGGAATGGTATCGAGACGATTTAGAAGAACAACGCACTCGCGATCCATATCCACTTTTCAAAGAACAATTATTAGAATATGGCATTGCTAAACAAACTTTAACCAAGATTGAAAAAGCTGTTAAAAAACAAGTAGAAGAAGATCTGCAACGTGCGTTAAAAGCTCCTGATCCAAGTCCAGCAGATTTATTGACACACGATTTTGCTCCGACAACAATAACCGAGGAGAAAGGCGAACGAAGCCCTAAAAATAACGATGTAAAAGTTATGGTCGACGGTGCTTTGCTAGCAGTTGAAGAACTCATGCGAGCGCATCCCGAATGTCTATTATACGGACAAGATGTCGGCGCAAGATTAGGTGGTGTATTCCGTGAGGCAGCTACTTTGGCACAGAAATTTGGCGATGATCGAGTGTTCAATACACCGATTCAAGAAGCTTTTATTATTGGTAGTACGGTTGGTATGTCTGCGGTTGGTTTAAAGCCAATTGTGGAAGTACAGTTTGCCGATTATATCTGGCCAGGATTGAATCAATTATTCACCGAAGTGAGTCGTTCTTGTTACCTGTCCAACGGAAAATATCCTGTGAGTATGATCCTGCGAGTTCCGATTGGAGCGTATGGAAGTGGTGGCCCATACCATTCGTCAAGTGTAGAGTCAGTAGTCGCTAATATCAGAGGTGTGAAAATTGCCTATCCAAGTACCACTGCCGATATGAAAGGCTTGATGAAAGCTGCTTACTATGATCCAAATCCTGTAGTGATATTTGAGCATAAAGGATTATATTGGTCAAAAGTACGAGGAACAGACGCTGCCAAATCCATTGAACCAGACGAGGATTATGTCATTCCATTTGGTCAAGCCCGAATAGCTTTAGAAGCTGATAAAGATCAAGTCGAAAAAGGGGATTCTATGGTCGTTATTACCTACGGAATGGGCGTACATTGGGCATTAAATGCCGCTGAACAATTCAATAATCAAGTTGAAATTGTTGATTTAAGAACCTTATATCCACTTGATGAACAGACGATCTATGAAGCTACTCGCCGTCATGGAAAATGCCTCGTCGTGACCGAAGAACCCGTTCATAATACCTTCGCACAAAGCATCGCTGCACGTATTCAAGAACAGTGTTTTGAGTCTTTAGATGCGCCCGTTCGTACATTGGGTTCAGTCAATATGCCAGCTATTCCGTTGAATTCGGTTTTGGAAGAAACGATGATTCCGTCAATTGAGAAAGTGGAGGAGAGGATAAGAGGGTTGTTGGAGTATTAATAGGTTGACAAAATTGATAATTACTTGTTTTTATTGTCATTTTTTTGTATTTTTATTGCCTTTAAGGATATGGATGTGAAAATATTAGATGTTATTTCAGGAAATGAGATAGATGCTGTTATAAGTAGAGCTTCACTTAAAGATATGCCCTTGAAGAAGAATGGTTGGCAATTTTCTTGGCGGACATTATATAAAGCAGAAGCAGTACAAATATTTAAACTTTCTATAAAATCATCTTCAGTAGTTGAAGGACTTTTTATGTTTTCTGTAATGAATGGCGAGATGGTGTATATGAATAATATCGAAATAGCATCTCATAATCTAGGTACAGAAGGAAAATACGATCGTGTAGCTGGTTGTTTAATTGCTTTTGGTTGTTTGAAAAGTTTTGAATTAGGTAGAAATAATTATGAAGGCTATCTCACATTTGAAAGTAAAACGAAGTTGATTTCTTTGTATCAGGATAAATATGGTGCAACTTTAGCCATAGGGCAACGCATGTTTATTGATCCTAATGCAGGCTTACATTTAATGGAGAAATTTTTAAAATTATAAGTATGGGAGATGAAAAAATAAGATTGAACGAAGGAGGGGTTAACGGAACTGGTAAGGGTGTAGTAAATACGAATAGTAATGATTTTATTTTTCTCAAAGAAGCTGTAAAGAAACATGCTGAAAATCAATCGACAGAAGATAAGGCGAAACATACCTTACTTTCGCTTAAACTCCAGATGAGAACTTATATTTTAGATAAAAAACCATCAACAATCATCACCGTAGGTACTTTCTTGAAAAAGCATTTAAAAGCAATTAATATAAAACATAAACAATTTGCGAAATATGTTGAATTAGAAGAATCTAATTTTAGTTCAATAATTAGAGGAAGACGAAAATTGACTATTGACTTGGCTTTTAAACTTGGACAGATATTTAATGTTGAACCTGATATATGGTTATCCATACAAAATAAAAACGAATTGCTAGAAGCTAGTCGGGATAATAAATTGTCTTACGAAAAATATAAACTGAAGGATTTGTTAAAAAAAGCAGGATAAATGAACCCCCTTTCTCAATGCACCCACTCCACAAAAAAATCGGTTTTCTCACAGGACCAATCCTCTTTCTAATATTACTACTATCACCAATATCTTTAGAAAACCCAATTGCTATAAAAGTCATTGCCGTAGCAGCGTGGATGATTATTTGGTGGATCACCGAAGCGGTTTCTATTTCTGTAACAGCACTGCTGCCCTTGACGCTTTTTCCTTTAATTGGTATTACAGACATCACTTCCGTGTCCAAACACTACGCTAACCCTATTGTGTTTCTGTTTTTTGGAGGATTCGTGATTGCTCTAGCACTCGAAAAGGTTCAACTCCACAAACGTATTGCCTTAACGATCATCAAATGGACGGGCACAAATGCCAATGGTGTGATCTTGGGTTTTATGCTTGCTACGGCACTCATGAGTATGTGGATCAGTAATACTGCGAGTACGGTTGTGATGTTGCCCATTGCGGTTTCGGTGATTCAATTATTGATAGACGATAAAGATGGATTTACCAAAAATGATCAGAATTTTGCCTTGAGTATTATGCTCGGAATTGCTTTTGCTGCTAATATTGGCGGCACGGCTACTTTGATCGGTACGCCGCCCAATTCTGTAATGGTCGGTTTCCTAGAAAGTGAATACAATATAGAAATTGGGTTTATGACTTGGATGTTGATCGGGGTTCCGTTTGCAGCTATTTTGTTGATAATCTCTTATTTTGTGATTGTACATTGGTTTTATCCCAATCATTTAGGACAAATGAAGGCATCTAATTCCGTTATTACCGACGAATTAAGAAAACTTGGAAAGCTCAGTAAAGCTGAAAAAACAGTTTTAATTATTTTTTTAATGACCGCCTTTCTATGGATATTTAGAAGTGTTATCAATGGATGGTTTCCAAACTTAAAATTGACAGATGCCAGCATCAGCATGGTAGGCGCAATGGCAATGTTCATTATTCCGCAGTCCTTAAAAAATGGACAATTCATCCTAGACTGGAAGGATACCAAAGAACTACCTTGGGGGATTTTGATCCTTTTTGGTGGTGGGCTAGCACTCGCTAGTGGACTTAAAGATGCAGGATTAATTGATCTAATCGGTAATAGTATTCAAAATCTAAAAGGCGTTCACCTATTGTTAATTATGAGTATACTAATTGCAGTGATGTTATTTATGACGGAACTGATGAGTAATGTAGCTTTGGTCACGATATTTGTACCCGTCGTAGCGGGAATCGCTTTAGGCTTAGACATTCCGATGCTGCATTTAATCATCCCTGTGACCTTGGCTTCTAGCTGCGCTTTTATGTTACCGATGGCAACACCACCTAACGCCATAGTATTTGCAAGTGGACATATTAAAGTGTACGAAATGGCGAGAGTGGGAGTTGTGCTGAATTGTATTGCCGTGATCTTATTGATTGGATTGGGTTATATCATTGTTCCATTTTTATTCTAAAATAAACAGGTTTAAACGTTCAAAACGTTTAAACCTGCAGGTGAATGTCCCGAACTAATAACCAATTAGCCAATCACCAATCAACCAAAATTGCTTCGCAATTTTCCTAATCAAAATACTTCGAGCGCATTTTATGTGGATAACAATCAATTCCTTTAGCTTTTAGCTTACTAGCAACACTACTAGCTTCACTAGAAGTACCAAAACGACCTGCCGTTACAGAATAATATTCTGCAAAATCAAAACTAAACACACGTGCCTCGTCATAGCCTAAATCCTTCAGACGGTCTACCATAATATTAGCATTGGTCTCCTCTCTATAACTACCCGCAACCACCAAGTAACGATCTTCGGCAATGGAGGTAGAAGTATTACTTTTAGTACTAGAACTAGCTGATTGAATTGTCTTAGAATCTGGATTGCTCAAATCGCTATCTTCTTCTATATCTTCATCATCTAAGTCTTCCTCTTCATCTGATTCGTCTTCCAAGTCCTCCTCATCGTCTTCCAAGTCCTCCTCTTTGGATGCTCGATCATCCTCATCGTTAATGTCATATTCATCATCATCTTCCCTATCTCTATTGACCACTTCGTCCTCTTCGTCTGGAGCTAAATCATCGTCTTCGAAGGATGCAATTTCTTTAACTTTATTGGCACCTGACTCGGCAGCATCGCCAATGGCAGAACCCGTTTGTTCAACTGCATTTGCTGCATTTTTATCACATGACTTTGCAATGGTAGAAAAAAAGAAATATGCAAAACCAATGACTAGAACCCAAATAATTATTCGCTTTACCATAGTATTTTTTAATTGTTTTGAACTTGTTTATTTATTGACGTGTAAAGGTGTTTGAAGTAACGACTATTTGACTAGTGCTTAAAACCTATACGATATTTAAAATTCACAAATAATGCCAATGTCTTGTTAACTAACTCTATTCCGTAATATCTATTAAAATTCGATCCGTATAAAACTCAGATAGAGCAGAAAACGCCATATTTTGCTGATTTGCAGCACTTTCTTGTTTCCGAACTAAGTAAATATAACCATTTCCAATATCCAGAGGTTCTAAGTCTGCTCCTTTTATGGTGACAGACTGGCTTTGAGATGGCCCTCTGACTGAAATAGAATGCGCCTTACTATTTTTATCCGTAATCATCACCAACAAACGTTCTTGCGCTGTCAGATCGGCTCCATCCCAATTCAGCTGAAATCCATGCTCTTTACTCGCCACACCTTCTGTTAAATTGAATTTTTCGATAGGTAGCATTTTTATCGAATGAGCAGTTTCAATGCCATTATCTTGTAAAAAAGTGAAATTATATTGATTCTTAAATGTTTGATCTTTAGATAATTGGTATCTAAAAATAGCATCTTTGATTTTGATTGGTGTTAATAAGTTATCATTTAGCTTAATTTCTCCTTCAAAATCGACTTTTTCAGCTTTTTTTATACTTAATCCTCTTTTAAAGCTCGCTTCAGCCTTCATTTGTTGTTCATTTTTCAAATACCGAACATACAAATCTGTAAACAACTTGATTTCATTATTTTCAGAAGTAGGCTTATCCGATTGACAAGCACCGAAAAGGAGTATGAAAATTATTCCAGCTATATATTTCATAAATCGTTTCTAATCTTTAAGATTGCAAGACAACTTTTATTAACTTGTTGTTCAAAACTAAGCATTCACGTTCTACCTACAAATATACAGAATGATAGCAAGAAAAGTATTGATAACGGATGATGTTCACCCACTTTTAATTTCTGGTTTTAAAGAAATGGGATTTGATGTCGATTATCACCCCAAAATTGTACTAGAGGCAGTACGCAAAATGGTGTATGAATATGAGGGTATGATTATTAACAGCAAAACGATCTGTGATCAGCAAATGTTCGATGCGGCATCAAATCTTCGTTTTCTGGGACGATTGGGTTCAGGAATGGAAATTATAGATCAAACATATGCCGCTCAAAAAGGAGTAGCTGTTTTTAGCGCACCCGATGGAAATTGTAATGCAGTAGGTGAACATGCACTCGGAATGTTGTTAGCTTTAGCAAATAAAATGCGTCTAGGCGACAAAATGGTGCGTCAAAAAAAATGGAATCGTGAAGCCTGTCGTGGTTTTGAAATTGCTGGAAAAACAGTTAGTATCATTGGATTTGGACACACAGGAAATGCTTTTGCCCAAAAATTAAAAGGGATGGATGTTCGTGTATTGGCTTATGACAAATACAAAGAAAATTATGCCGATCATTTGGACTTTGTAGAAGAATCTACAATGGAAAAAATTTATCAAGAATCAGATGTTTTGAGTTTTCATTTGCCATTGACTCCCGAAGTAATACACTTGGCAGATGATACATACTTTACTCATTTTCAAAAAGATATAGTTGTAATAAATACTTCTAGAGGAAAAGTAATTCCCACTCAAACACTTATAAATGGATTGCGATCAGGTAAACTAATAGGTGCTTGTTTAGATGTGTTTGAAAATGAAAAAACAGCGACTTTTACAGCGGAAGAACATGCTTTATTGGATCAATTATACGCTTTTGAAAACACTATTTTTTCGCCACATGTAGCAGGATGGACAGTAGAATCTAAAGAACGATTAGCAGCCATTTTGTTAAGAAAAATAAAGGATTTGTACACAAAGACAACATGATTTATTCAGAAACCTGACTTATGTATTCTTATAGGTTGAAGGATTCTCATTTTTCTTGTTAACTTTACATTAAGAAATTAGTCAAGAAGATTTTTATTGGCTAGTACTAAGATCATACTCAACCAATTAATTACCCAATTTTAGCGTCAAGCAATAACATTAATTTTATCATAAAGCATACCTTTATGAAATAAATCAAACTCGTTATGTCAAGCGATTGACAAGCAAGTATTAATTTTTTTTGAAAACACATAGATATTTCTTAAAATTGTGGGCTTTATTATGATAGGAAGAGCTTTCATGTAATAAAAGGGGCAGAAACTCAAAAAACATGAGTGATGCTGTTAGGGAAACATGATAACTTTAACAATAGTTCGATCACTACGCTTAATTTTATCAAAAGCCCTACAAATACAACGACTTAATTTTAAAATCAGTATACAGATATTCAAGTTTTTACATAAAATCAGTACTATATGGCACGTAATTTACTTATTATTTTAGCATTTATGCTAACCAGTACCATTGCTATGGCACAAACCTCCTTGAAGGGAAGTGTAACAGATGCAGATAATGGAGAACCCATCCTCTTTGGGAATGTGGCACTTTTCAGAGATGGTACGCTTATAACGGGAGTCGAAACCGATTTCGACGGAAATTATAATATCACAAACATTGATCCAGGTACATATGACGTGGAAGCATCTTATGTTGGATATTCACCACAACGAATCGAAGGTGTTGTACTTTATGCAGATAAAGCAAACAACTTGGATATACAATTAGGTGTAGGAATCAACCTAACAGAAGTCGTCGTAGTGGAATACGTTGTTCCGTTGATTGAGCAAGATAACACGACTCAAGGGGGAATTGTAACAGCCGAGCAGATTAAGACATTACCTACAAAGAACATTAATGGTCTAGCGGCCAACACTGCGGGTATTGGTTCTTCTGATGATGGAGCAGATTTGACTGTTCGTGGTTCACGTGCAGAATCGACCGATTACTATGTAGATGGTATTCGTGTTCGTGCAAACAACCTACCACCTCAATCAGAGATTGAACAGTTGCAAGTGATTACGGGTGGTGTAGCTGCTCAATATGGTGATGTGACGGGTGGAGTTATTTCCATTACTTCAAAAGGCCCTTCATCAGAATTTAGAGGAGGAATAGAAGCAGAGACATCTGAATATTTGGATGCCTTTGGCTATAACCTATTAAGTGCAAATGTTAGTGGACCAATCATCAAAAAGAAAGATGCAAATGGAGATGCAACAGGTGAAACTATTCTTGGTTTCCGTTTTTCTGGTCAATATTTAGATTTACAAGATGATGATCCTCCAGCGCTACCTGTTTATCAAGTAACAGGTGAAAAATTAGCTGAATTAGAAGCTAATCCTGTTGTTCAAGTAAATGACGGATTTCTACCAGCAGCGGAGTTTGTGACAAACGAAGATATTGAGGTATTGAATGCAAATCCAAATGAAAGGAGTACCGATTTAAATTTAACGGCTAAATTTGATGCTCGTTTAAGTGATGCAATTGATATCACATTAAGCGGTTCTTATATTAATAATGAAAATCAGTTTACCCCAGGTAACTATACTACTGATGGAAATTTTAACAGAGTATTCAATAATCACAATAACCCAACTGATATCAATACTCGTTATAGAGGTAATTTCCGTTTCCGTCACCGTTTAGGTGGTGCAAAAGTAGCCGGTGAAGAAGAAACACAATCGGTTATTCGAAATGCTTCTTATATCCTTCAATTTGGATATGAAAGAAATTTAAACGAACGATCTGATCAACGTCACGGTAATGATTATTTTGCTTACGGACATGTTGGAACGTTTAACAGAGAGTGGACACCTGTTGTGGGTATTATTGGTGCAGAATCGCTTAGAAATAGATATCAACAAGAGGAAGAGAATAATCCTGGTTATGTGGATACATTATTATCTAACTTGATAAACGAAGGACAAATAACAGAAGTTTTTAATGAATTTACAGAAAGCATTGATACTGTTGGGCATACAGATTATGCTGAGACTTTTACAGGTGTAGATTTTTCTAATAGTAGTAACCCCGTCTTAGCTAATTACAATAACGTTATTGGTGAAGACACTGATGCAACGTTTAATGACTATCTAGTTGTAAATGGCGAATTTAGAAATAATGTAGAGTCTATATGGGACTTACATAATAATGTTGGGCGTGTGTATGATTTCGCTAGAAAGCAAGACAACGATTACTATACTTTCAATGTAAACAGTTCTTTTGACTTAGTTCCTGGAGGAAGTTCAGAAAAGGGACGTCATAGCGTACAGTTTGGTATTTTATATGAGCAAAGATTTATACGATCACACTCGTTAAATCCTGTTGAATTATGGTTGTTGGCAAGAAGTTTATCTAATGCACACTTGACATCAACTAACCCTTTATCACCAAATGGAAGTTTTCCCATAACAGATCCTAGTCAGTTAGAAACAGTTATTCAAAACGTATATTTTGATCAACTACAAGGCCAAGAATTAGGTTCTTTTAGTGCGGATACTAATTTAGGAACAGAAGATTTTCAAAATAGTACCTTTTTAAGAAAAGTTAGAGAGGCAACGGGACAATCTTTAACAGAATTTGTAAATGTAGATGCACTCGACCCTAGTCAACTATCATTAGATATGTTTTCTGCTCGAGAATTAGTAAATGACACAGGTATTGATTTAGAATATACAGGATATGATTATTTGGGTAACAAATTGGCTAACGATGTAACTTTTGATGACTTTTTTACAGCAAGAAATGAAGAGGGCATACGTACATTACCAGTAGCTGCATTTGCACCTATTTACTCTGCGGCTTACATTCAAGATAAGTTCCAATATAAAGATATTATATTCCGTTTAGGTCTTCGTGTAGATCGTTATGATGCCAACACCAAAGTTTTAAAGGATGAATTCTCTTTATATGAAATTATGAATGCCAATGATTTTTACGCTCAATATGATGCAGGAGATCGCCCATCTACTATTGGTGACGATTATAAGGTATACGTAGATGGTGGAAGTGGAAATAATCGTACAGTAAGAGCATTTAGAGATGACGAACAATGGTATTTTGCAAACGGTGAACAAGCTAATGATGGGAATTTAATTTTTGGTCAAAATGGTTTGATCACACCTCAATTATATGAAGAGCGTAATAACAATATTCAATCAGAAGATTTTGATCCTAACAATTCTTTTGAAGACTATGCTCCTCAAATCAATTGGATGCCACGTTTAGCATTTTCTTTTCCTATTTCTGATGAAGCAAACTTCTATGCCAATTATGATATTTTGGTTCAACGACCAGGTTCTGGACAGGCAAGAGGTACTGCTTTGGATTATTTCTTTATAGCAGATAGAGCTGCAAGTACATTATACAGAAATCCAGGATTGAAACCACAACGAACGATCACATATGAAGTTGGTTTTAAGCAAAAACTATCTAATACCTCAGCTTTAAATGTTTCAGCCTACTACCGAGAGTTAAGAGATATGATCCAACGTCGTACATACCTACAAGTTGCAGGTATTCCTGCTGGAACATATACAAGTTATGACAATCAAGATTTTGGTACAGTAAAAGCTTTCTCTTTTCAATATGATATGAGAAGAACGAATAATTTACAATTAAATGCTTCTTATACACTCCAATTTGCAGATGGAACGGGTTCAGATGCAGATTCTCAAGCAGGTTTAAGTGATAGAGGTAATATTAGAACATTGTTTCCCCTTGATTTTGATGAGCGTCACCGTTTAAATGTAATTGCTGATTATCGTTATGGTTCTGGTAAAAGATACAATGGACCAAGAGTTGCTGGGCGTGATATTTTTGCAAATGCAGGTTTAAATATACAAGCAACAGCCGTTTCAGGTCGTCCATATACAGTCAATAATCTTCCAGATGAGTTAGGTGGTACTAGTATTGGTGGAGCATTAAATGGTGCTCGTAAACCTTGGAATTATTGGGTAAATCTTCGTTTAGATAAGAACTTCACCTTATCAAAACCAGATGCTAAGCGTGAGTTGAACTTAAATGTCTATTTCCGTGTACAGAACTTATTTGATGTACGAAATGTAATCGAAGTATATTCAGCAACGGGTTCTCCAGAAGATGATGGATATTTAACATCAGCTAATGGATTAGATGCTATTCAGGATTTAGTTCGCTCAGAAACACGTAGTTTGGAAGCATTCCAAGACGCATATAACTGGGCAATGCTTAACCCTGATTTTTACAGTATTCCACGTCGTATGTATGTAGGAGCTATATTTGATTTTTAATTAATACAATAAGAAATTACTAAGAATCCTAGTGATACAGTTATTCAAAATGTAAAACAGAATCAAATTGAATAACTATTATAACTAATAACTAATTAATCAATTATTAAGTAATTTTTAATTAGAATAATATCATTTTATATGAATAATATTAAATATTTAGTGGCTGTTTTGATTTGCTTTATTAGCTTTTTAGAGGCTCAAGCGCATATCAACCCAGACCTTCATCAAAAGCGGACAAACCCGCATGCCAGTTTCCGTATGGACTGTGCTCGATCAACGGCTCAAGAAGATCAAGATATTAATAATGTACGTGCCAGACTTCAAGTAGGTGGTGATGTTTGGTGGAATGGAGACGATGGATTATACATTGTTCCTAAAGTACCAGATGGAGTCGATCCTGTATCATCTATCTTTGCCGGTGCCGTTTGGATTGGAGGAGTCGATCCTGCTGGTAACTTGAAAATTGCAGCACAGACTTTTGGTAGAAGTTCAGGAGATTCTGACTTTTTTCCTGGCCCATTAGATCCAGAAACTGGTACAGTAGATCAAGAAACATGTGCAGATTGGGATAAGATGTTTGAGGTTCTAGGTGAAAACATTGATGTTCATGTTAGTGCCTTTGAAGCAGCTTTAGCCGAAGCAAGCGAATCTTGTCCTGATTGTACGGAAGCTGAATTGAATGAATTAGCAGCCGAATTATTTGATGCTTCTGTCATTACTGAGGATATCAGAGGTTGGCCAGCACGAGGAAACAAAGACTTTTTTAGTATCCATAACTTTGAACTACCAAATACTTCTCAAGGTTTGGGAGCATTCTGGGATCAGAATGGAGATGGTATCTATGAACCAGAAACAGGTGATTACCCAATTATTGAAATTCGGGGTTGTACCGAACCTCAATATCCAGATCAAATGTATTTTTGGATTTATAATGACGCAGGTGGGGTACACACCGAAACCAACGCTGATGCGATTCAGATGGAAATTCAAGTACAAGCATTTGCGTATGCAACAAATGATCAGCTGAATGATATGACTTTCCAAAGATATAAACTAATTAACCGAGCAGTAGAGACTATAGACAGTACCTATTTTGCTATGTGGGTTGATCCAGATTTAGGTTGTTATTTAGATGATTATGTCGGTTGTGATGTTGATCGTAGTTTAATGTATGTTTATAATGAAGATGCACTAGATGGTGAGGCAGGTAGTTGTAACTGTCCACAAGGAGTCAACACTTATTGTGATGAAGTTCCAATCTTAGGGGTAGATTATTTTAGAGGTCCATTAGGGCCTAAATTAATAGATACTTTATCAGTACCTGGTGATACTATTTTTACAAACCCACCTCTAGGAGTTTTTCCAGATACTATAATTGAATTGGGCATGTCCTCCTTTGTTTATTATAATAATGGAGCTACTGGTACCCCTTTACCTGGTACAACAGATCCGCAAACTGGTACGGAGTATTATAACTATTTAACGGGTACTTGGAGAGATGGTACACCTTTTACTGATGGAGGTAATGGATACGGCGGTATTATGTCAGTTAATTATGTATTTCCTAATCCTCCAAACGATATCAATGGATGGTCAATGGCGCAAGAAGGTTTGGGTTTTGGAGATAGAAGAACTGTACAAGCATCAGGACCACTTCGTCTAGACCCAGGAGCCGTCAATGAGCTAATTATTGGAGTGCCATGGGTACCTAATGTCGATCATCCAGAACCAGATATTTCCGCATTATTGAATGCAGATGGGTTAGCACAATCACTATTTGATAACTGTTTTGACATTACCGATGGACCGGATGCTCCAGACTTATGTACCATCGAATTAGATCAAGAATTAATCTTTACTTTATCTAACGAATTAAATTCTAATAACTTTAATGAAAGTTATGAGGAAAAAGATTTGCAAGCACCAGAAGGCGTAGATGATTTATATGTTTTTCAAGGATATAAAGTGTTTCAATTAGTGAGTCCAACAGTCACCGTAGGTGAGTTGAATGATCCTTCTCGAGCTCAAATCGTATATCAAGTTGATATTAAAGATGGTGTTAGCGAAATATACAACTGGACTTCTCAGCCCAACCCTGATCCTAATGCAGGAATAGGAGACATTCCAAATAATGTATGGACACCAAATTTAAGAGTAGAAGGTAACGATGAAGGTGTACGTCATACATTCCGTATTACTCAAGATCGTTTTGCAACATCTGATACACGGTTAATCAATCATAAGAAATACTACTTCCTAACTATTGCTTACGCATATAACAACTATAGCCAGTTTAATCCGACAACGGAGATTGGTCAGAGAAATTCATACTTAGAAGGACGTCGGAACATTCAGACATATACGGTTATTCCACGACCAATTAATGATAGAGAATTGAATACATTCTATGGTGACGGTGCTATCGTAACACGTTTAGACGGTTCTGGTACAGGTGAGAACTTCTTAGAAATAGACTATTCTGAAACAGATTTAGACGCCATCTTAAATGATTATGAAGAGGGTAATTTTGATGGAAAAATTACATACCAGCCAGGTGCTGCACCAATTGAAGTTAAAGTATACGATCCACGAAATGTAAAAGATGGAACGTTTACCTTACAAATGTCTCAAGGTTCGACTATAGGTGTGGGAATAGATGAATTAGATGGTCGTAACACATGGACACTAACGAAGAATGATGATCCTGATTTTGAAGTGATGTCTGAAATAGATATTTCACGTTTAAATGAGCAGCTAATTGTAGACCATGGATTCTCAATCACATTGGGACAATCTAATGAAGCAGGTGATTTAATTGATCCAACAACTGGTGCAATTGGACAGACAGTTGAATATGAAGATCCAAATGGTGAAGATTGGTTCAATTGGATTCCCGATGATGCACAAATATTTGGTGGTGGTTTGTTTAATTATATACCAAATGGAAATGGCGAATTGTACTCTGATCTCGATCCAACAGCTTCTTTGAGTAACATCGGTACAAGAACGTTCTCACCATTTGCACTGACAGAATATAGAACATCCACACAGGCAATCACACCAGGATGGGTTAATACACTAGCTGGAACATTACAAAATCCGTTAGATTCATTAAACAATGTAGATATTGTTTTAACATCAGACAAATCAAAGTGGAGTAGATGTATTGTGGTAGAAACCGCATCTCCATCTTACTATGACTCTAATATTAACCCTGGTGCTATTCCAACAGTTGGAGACGCACAGAATTTAGACTTACGCGAAAGTCCTTCTGTCGGTAGATTTGATAATGACGGTGATGGTTTAGCTGATGAAGATGGAGGCATGACAGGTATGGGTTGGTTTCCAGGATACGCAATTGATGTAGAAACTGGTAAACGTCTGAATATTTTCTTTGGTGAAAATTCAACATTCAGATGCGACCCTGATCTTGGATTGGATTTATTCTGTGATCCAGACGATAATACTGTAGGTAAATATGATAATTTTGTTGCAACTGGGGCAGATATGATGTGGAATCCAACTTCGCAATTATTCTTGGATACAGGAGCAGGTGGATTTGGACCCTACAACGCTTTAGTTGGAGCACAACATTATATATATGTAACAGATACTGAGTACGATGAATGTGCAGAAATAAGAGAAACAATTACGAATAATTTACCAATCCTTAGAAGGGACGCCTACCAATCTATTAAGTGGGCTGGTATTCCAATTGTAAATGTTGAATCTGAATTGGATGAACTTGGAAGTGGTGATACTGGTTTGATTCCAAATGATGTAACCATCAAATTAAGGGTAGATAGCCCTTACTCAATAGCAAAAGATGAAGGAAGTGGATCTAATAATTTCTATCCAGCTTACGAGTTTAGTTTAACGGGTAAAACAGCAGATCCAAATTCAACTCAAGCAGATTATGACGAGCAATTAGATGCCATTAATGTAGTACCAAATCCGTATTATGGATATTCTTCTTACGAAATTTCACAATTCTCTAACGTAGTTAAAATTACTAACCTACCAGCGAAATGTACAGTAACTATATACTCATTAGATGGTCAGTTTATCCGTCAATACCGAAGAGATGAAGTAGAGATGAATAAGGGTCTTTCCAATGGAGGTGTAATTAGTGGTCAAATTAATCCAGCTATTGAATGGGATTTGAGAAATAAGAGTGCCATTCCTGTAGCTAGTGGTGTATACTTGATACATATTGATGCTGGTGAATTAGGAGAACGTGTCGTCAAATGGTTTGGTGTAGCACGTCAATTTGATCCATCTGGATTATAATAATATTATAAAAAAGGAGATGTTTTCTAGTTTTGATCTAGACGACATCTCCTGTTTGAATTAGGCAAGTAAAATAAATAAATTCAGTTTCTTTTATTAGTAGTCATTATAATTTATAACAATAGATTAGATGAAATTAGAATAAAAGAGTGCATAACTGAAATCATTTTGTGCCATTACTTAATATTCAAAATCGGAACAATGAATAAAATTTTATATTTAATAATAGGTATAGTATTAACTTCAGTTAGTGCTTTTGCTGGAAATCCAGATCGTCAAGGTGAAGCAGGAGCCTACGAATTATTAATGAATCCTTGGGCGAAAAGCGCAGGTCTACACACCATGAACACAGCTGGTATTGCAGGCGTCGAATCTATGCGCTTAAATGTTGCTGGATTATCAAGATTGACGGGTAAAACAGAAGTACTTTTTAGTAGTGCAATCTACTTAGAGGGTACAGATATACAAATGAATGCTTTTGGTTTAAGTCAGAAAACCAAAAATGGAGGGGCATTTGGTGTGAGTATCATGGCAGTCGATTTTGGAGATATCGCTGTTACAACTGAAGACCAACCTGAAGGTACAGGAGCAACTTATTCTCCTGCTTGGGTAAATATAGGACTTGGTTACAGCCATCAATTTGAAAACAAGGTATCCGTAGGGGTTTTAGTACGGGTAATCTCTGAATCATTAGCAGATTTAAATGCTTTTGGATTTGCAATTGATGCAGGTGTACAGTATGTAGCTGGAGAAGAAGATAACTTTAAATTCGGTATTTCTCTTCGTAACGTAGGTTCACCAATGGAGTTTGGTGGTGAAGGTTTGTCAGAACAATTGGTTAACGGTGATGGAACACAATTAACCTTTAACCGAAGAGCTTCGGACTTTGAATTACCTTCTATATTGCATATAGGAACATCTTATGACTTTTTGCTAGATAAGTCAAGAATTACAGTACTCGGAAACTTTACTTCTAATTCCTTCTCTCAAGATCAACTAGGTGCAGGTGTAGAATTCGCACTTAACGAAATGTTTATGTTACGTGGTGGATATAAATATACATTCGGTCAAGGACAGAACGGAGGAATTGAAGATAATGTATACACTGGATTGAGCGGTGGGTTGAGTGTAATGGTGCCATTTAAAAAAGGTGGTGATCGTAAAATTGGTATCGACTATGCTTATAGAGCTTCTAATCCTTGGGGCGGAACACACAATTTTGGCGTTCGATTAGCATTATAGTAAAAATGTCCTATAAAGTGAACAGAAATAAACAGAGTTGATTTTTATCAACGTTTTTCATATCTTTGTTAAAATAATAAGAGCGTTTCTATCAATTTGGTAGAAACGTTCTTGTTTTATGCAACCATTCAAGTGCTGATATGTTTGCATAAGCAAATGAATTTCGCTGCACTTTATGAAGATAAATTTGATCTTCAAACCTTATTCAGCAAAAGTCTAAAATTTACTTTTTTATAAAAAGACCTTTCTCGTTGCAGGGAGGTATCACAAAAAAGTGTATTTTTTCTAGGCTCATTTTTAAGTGTAGAAATAACCAAATCTCAGCTTTATATATATTATGAGATTAAAAGATTACAACATATGTCAAAACAAGTTTATTTAACAAAAGATGGATATGCTAAATTGATGGCGGATCTAGAACAACTAAAAACAGAAGAACGCCAAAAAATAGCTTCTGCCATAGCCGAGGCACGCGAAAAAGGAGATCTTTCTGAAAACGCAGAGTACAAAGCAGCTAAAGACGATCAAGGTATGCTAGAGATGAAAATTGCATTACTTGAAACAAAATTGGCAACCGCAAAAATTATAGATGAAAGCCAAATAGATACTTCTCAAGTTACTCTATTGACTAAGGTATCTATCAAAAATATGAAAACCAAAAAAGAAGTGACGTATGCTATTGTTCCAGAAGCAGAAGCTGATCTGAAAAGTAAAAAAATCTCTTCCAATTCACCCGTAGCACAAGGTCTGATGGGAAAAAAGGTAGGTGAAATTGCAGAGGTGAAAACACCACGAGGCGTCATAGAGTTCGAAGTAATGGATATTAGCTTAGCCTAAGTCTATTTTTTTAAATATTATATTGAAAGGGAGTAATTCAGTACGAATTACTCCCTTTTGTCGTTTAAGAGCTATTCAATTTCAATCAAAATAATTGCATGTGTAAAATCATAGTAATTCTTACTTTGATTTTTTTATATATTTTTCTTGTCAAAACAATAGACGCTGCAAAAAACCACAAACATATTATAAATATTTATACATATATTTTAATTTAAAGTGTAATTGGCATGGAGATTGCAATTATAAACATGAAATTAATATTTAATATATCATGCAACCTTCTAGTAAAGATCAAGTAATATATTATAGATTAATTGATTTAAACCGAAAACGGTAGACAAATTATTCGTAGTTTTTCTATCAAAAAAATGAGCCAGCAGATTTTTTATAACTGGCAAAAGGTAGACTGATCTTTATAAAGACAGTTTATTCCCATCCCGTAACCGACCTTTGACGACCCTAAAGTAGTAGGCGTAGCATGCCCAACGTATGCACCGTACTACGGTTTCATTTATTGAATTTACATTTTAATAATAAGCAATACGATTGCTATTATTCAGCTATTACAACAAAGTTACTTTACCTTATGCTAC
Source organism: Saprospiraceae bacterium (assembly GCA_020628085.1). Lineage (GTDB taxonomy): Bacteria > Bacteroidota > Bacteroidia > Chitinophagales > Saprospiraceae > JAHDES01. Next base: position 6,757 of record JAHDFQ010000009.1, on the reverse strand, counting down.
GAGCGTTTACGTGATCGCTTTTACCATAAGTGTCTAAAGTAACACCATGTTGTACTAGTCAGAATATGATTAAAGCAATGATTTGCTATACGGAAGAAGTGTGGTACATATTTTTTATATGATCTATACTACTTCAATTTTACCGCAAAAGACAAGGTGGTAGACAGAACTCGTTATGTCTCCACAGAACCGTAAAAATGCAGTTATTTACACACAGAGTAATTTTTAGAAGTAATAAATACATTCAATTCCCCCATTTGAATTTATTTATCTCCCTTACTTGTGAATACTTTTTTAATGACTATTTATAAATAGTGTAAAAAGTAGGAGACCGATTGAATTATCGGTATAAGATTACGTCGTCAATCCATAGATCAGCTTAGACGGTAGGCAGATTTTACTGGCGCATTACATAGATTGGATATTTACACACAGATATTAGTTACATTGGTCGTCAACCAAGCTAATTTTTTACTTTCAGTACTGTTTTTTATTACTAAAAAAGATAATTGTATCTCTTTTAGGTTGGAATATAATGCCCCCATTTATTTCAAAATAATAACGAAGTGTTGGAATAGAATGAATAGATCGAAGCTTTTGAAATGGTATCCCAAAATACAGTATTATAAAGTTTCTTAGCACAGGTTTTTGATTCGTTACACGTACTTTATTGAATCAGGATTACGTAAATCACATTGCAATGTCTACTCAATGGTAGATCAATTGCCTGATATAGTATTGCCCGATTAATAAAGAACGAAGATAAAATACGGTATAGAAAGGGCTAAAATTAATATTACTAAACAAAAAAAGAACAATTCATATACGATCCGTCCTTCGAAGGAGGCTATTCGAAAGGAATAGATAAAGGATAAAAAATGCTATTTCTCATAGATGAATAACATTGTTCAAAATACCCCTAATCTATGAAACAGTATGACTTTTTGGAGCCTGAAACACTATCAAAAAGTATCAATTTTGGAAACACTATTTAATTTTTTTTAGAAACACTATTTATCATTTTATCACATTAGAAAATTTCTCACACTATGAAACACAGTCAGTCGCTCCCGACAACAGCATGGAGCACTACACAAACATGGGATTCCAGTATCCCCGATACACTACGAGCGTGTACTAATATTGGAAAATTATTTACACTGATACTAGCGATTTTTATACTAGGAAATACAAATATACAAGCACAGATTACATGTGCGGCGGACGTTACGGAGACTATTTCGACAAATGCAACGCAGTCAAATACTGTTGTACCAACACCATCAGTAGGATCATGTACTGGAGATTTAGTGGTGACTTCAACAAGTATTCCTGCAAACTTATTACCAGGATCACTACCTTTTACTATTACAGGATCGGGTTTTGTAATTTCTTCTGGTTTAGGAACAGGTTCATACACTATAACTTATGAGGTAGATGGTTGTCCAGGTACTCCTACACAGAATTGTACACAAGCTGTAAATGTGGTTAAAGGTCCACTAGATGCAAGCGAATCATATTGCGATCATCCAGCGGATACCAACGGATCAAGCGACGATGAAACAGTAGGTGTAGTTACAGGTAGCAACCCTTATGTAGATGTTAATAACAACGGTATAAGAGAAACCGAAGATGGAGACTATGTAAGTCTATTGACTGCTGATTGTGATGATGACATCTATAACGGAACAATTGTTTCTGGTGGTACTTACGGGTTTGCTTTAAACACGGGTTCATTTTATACCTTTGAAGTCTGTGGAGTAACTTCTGATATTTATCCATTAATGGATTTATGGTTGGATAGAGCAGAATCATCAGGTACAACACCTACTGATTTAGCAGCTATTTCAACAACACCAGTATCATCAAACGGGCAAACTTGTGTTAGCATGAGTTACTTGGCTTTGGATAATGAAGTATTTTTGAATGTAAATTCTCAAGTACATGGAAACACTTGCGAAGCGGATTGGAAACCATGGACACTGTCTGTTAATTGTGAAGAATGCGAATTGACCGTAGAACCAGATATCTATATCAGTGCTGCGGATAACGGAGGAAGTTGTAATGCAAGTGCTATTACCGTTCAATTTCCAGCCGTTTCAGGACCATGTCAAAACACAATTACTATCACTGCAACTGATTTGCCTGGAGGAACTCCTACAGTGATGGGAAGTACAGGACAACCAGGTCAAATGGTGACTTATACTGGGCCATTTGCAACAGGTAGTTACTTCATCACTTATAGCGTAATGGACTGTGCAGGAAATATGGTTCAACGTACACAGAATGTATTTATCGAGCCAGTAATGGTTTGTAATGATGAGGTGAACGTTACTTTAGGACCTAACTGTAAAGTAGCGATTACTGCTGATATGATTATTGAAGCACCTTGTTTAGATGATGATGATTACGCTGTAACGATTGTTGGCTTTGATGATAATGTAATTTGCAGCCCGGGTACATACACTGTAAAAGTAGAATTTGCACCAGGTGGCGTTTTATCAGGAATTTATTGCTGGGGAACAGTGAACGCTGAAGACAAAACAGGCCCTACATGTGTACTAGAAGAAGAGTGTTATATTGGATTTTGCGGAGTTGAAGTAGATGATTTATTTACAAGTCCTCCAGTATTTAGCGACTGTACAGGTTTAGCAAATGATACAATTATTTTCGATCAAGCTTTTGGTTCTTGTGGAATGTACGAAGGTTCAGCAATTAGCTTAACAGACGGGAACTCAAATGGATTGATTGATGTATTTGAAGCGGACGGAATCTTTATTCCATTACCATGTCAAAACCCAGGTACTGGATTTACATTAGATAATATTGTTATTAGAACATGGCAAATTTCAGATGTATTAGGAAACGGTTCTGTTTCTTGTAGAGCATTTGCTTACTTCTTCAGACCAAGTGTTATCTATGCACCAATTCCATTAATAGACACATTAGAATGCCTTTCTGGCGTAGATGCAGCAACTTTAGCAGCAATTAACCCACAATTTGTACCGCACTTTGTTGATAACTTAGGTGTTGTTCGACCATTGATCGACGGAAGTCACTCTTCTTGTAAATACTCTGTAATTTTTAATGATATTCCACTATTGGACTTATGTGGTGATACACAAAAATTCATTAGAGAATGGACAGTATTAGATTGGTGTACTGGTAACATTGTAAATGCTTGTGAACCATTCAATGCAGCAGGACCAAACTGTACACAAAGTATTGCTTTAAATCAATACACACAGATTATTAAAACAATAGATACAACGGCTCCAGTATGGACAAATTGTCCAAATAGCGATCCAGATAACGATGCAACAACTGACGATGCGCAGCCAGGTAGTACAATGGCTAATCCATTAACATTAAACTCATCTAGCTCAAGTGCAGATAATTGTTTCTTCTTTGGAACATTAAATGCACCAACAGCAACAGATGCTTGTGGAGATGCAGCGATTACTTACTCTGCTGAAGTTTATAATACGAACAATGGTTTAGATTACATTATTCAAGATTTATCTCAGCCAGCACAAATTGGTTTCGGTTTGAGAAGAGTGGTATTTATTGCAACAGACGATTGTGGAAACAGAGCTGAATGCCCGATTTTCTACAATGTTTTAGACGACGACCAACCGATTGCCATCTGCGATCAATTTACAACCGTTTCATTAACTAATGCTCAAAATGGGGGCGCACGTATTTGTGCAGACAACCTAGATAGCGGAAGTTATGATAATTGTGCGATCACATCCCGAACAGTGAGACGCATGGACGCAGATGAGGCCACTCCATTTACCGATTGTATAGATTTAACTTGTGCAGATGCTGCAAATAGCCCAATTATGGTGGTGATGCGTGTAGCGGATGCTGCTGGAAACTTCAACGACTGTATGGTCGAAGTAGAAGTTCAAGATAAAATAGGACCATTTTTAACATGTCCTGCTGATGTAACGATTACTTGTACCGATGATATTAACGATTTAGCTTTAACAGGAAATGTAGTAGTAGGAACTTCACCAGCAACACTTGGAGGTGGATTCACTTTCGATAACTGTGGTGAAACCTTACAACCGACTTACCAAGATGATTTAGTAAATCTTGCTTGTGGAGCAGGTGTGGTCACACGTACATGGACAGTTGATTCTAACGGTAGCACTGTTTCTTGTCAACAGAGCATTACGATTACTTCTATCAATAGTTTCCGAGTAGAATTCCCAAGAGATACTACGATTACGACTTGTACAAGTCCAGATCAGTTAGGAGATTTTGGTGCGCCAATTATCACGAATGATATTTGTGCTCAAGTAGGTGTTGGTTCAACAGATGTTCAGTTTGATGTAGTAACAGGAGCTTGTTACAAAATATTAAGAACATGGACAGTTGTTAACTGGTGTAATTACGACGACGAAAGTTTACTAAACACAGCTTCTGGTAATCCAGTAGATGGTTTAGACCTTACATTCGATGATGACGGCGACGGATTCTTCCGATATACACAAGTGATTAAAGTACAAGATGCGGTAGCACCAGTATTTAGTCCGTATGTTGGTCAAACAGCATTTTTAAATACAACAGATGAGTGTGGTGGAACAGTGAATATCCAAGTAGCAGCAAATGATAGTTGTTCAGATGATATTTCTTACGAATATTTGATTGATGCCAACAACGATTCAACGTTTGAACCAAGCCTTAGCGGTACTGGACCAGCAGTTGATCCAACTGTTGTATTCCCTTACGGAACTCATAGAGTATTATTTGTTGCAGAAGATGGTTGTGGAAACACAGCAAGTCAAGAGATTGTATTCTCTATCGCAGACAACAAAGCACCAAGTATTGCTTGTAAGCACCTTTCGGTAACGTTGATGCCACAAGTAAATATGATTGAATTATGGGCATCTGATTATGTAGAAATGTCAGGCGTTTTAGATAACTGTACACCAACAGAAGATTTAGTTTACGGAATTATTCGTGAGTCTGAATCCGATCAGGTAACACCTCCAACGGGTACAAATATTACATTTGATTGTACAGATTTACAAGTTGATACCAATGGAGATGGTATTCCTGATGATGCTCCAATTTCTGCTGAAGTAGAAGTAGAGATTTGGATTGGAGATACAGACGGAAACTGGACATTCTGTACCGCTACAACAACGGTATTTGCTAATGATGACGGATGTGATCCTAATCCAGACGACGCACGTGTGATGGTTGCAGGTAATCTTAAAAATGAATTTGGAAATGACTTAGAAGATGTAACTATCGAAATCAGTTCCGAAGCATCTATGTGGGATTATACAACTGAAAACGACGGACACTACGAAATTGACGAGTTACCAATGTACACGGACTTTACCGTTACACCAGAAAATGACACCAACCCATTAAATGGAGTAAGTACTTATGATTTAGTATTGTTGAGCCAGCACATCTTAGGAATCAATGAGTTAGACTCTCCTTATACGATGATTGCAGCGGATGTTAACAATAACGGGACGATCACAACAGCTGATATTGTAGAATTACGTCAAATGATCCTATATATCACAAGTGATTTCCAAAACAATAAATCATGGAGATTTGTGGATGCTTCTTTTGTATTCCCAGATCAAACCAATCCATTTACAACGTCATTCCCAGAAGTACGAAACCTAAGCGCATTAGAAAACAATGCCATGGCTGAGAACTTCGTCGGAATCAAAGTAGGTGATTTGAACGGTGACGCAGTAGCCAACAGCATCTTAGGTGCTGAAGATCGTAACCTAGTTGGCGCATTCACGATGAAAGCAAACGACCAATTGGTAGCTGCTGGTGAAGAAGTTACATTGACATTGACATCAGAAGACTTAGCGACAGTAGAAGGATTCCAATTCACCTTAAACTTTGATGCCACAGCATTAGAATTTGAGGAAGTCGGAAACTCTGACTTAGTTGGATTTACAGCAGGAAACTTCGGTTACAGCTTCTTAAACGAAGGTGTATTAACGGCAAGTTGGAACAAAGTAGCTGATGTGGAAGATGCAAACCAAGTAGTAGAATTGATATTCACAGCTAAAGACGACATTACATTGAGTGAAGTGATTAGCTTGAGTAGCCGATACACGAAAGCAGAAGCTTATGACTCGGATATGAATGATATGAACGTAGGTTTAGAATTCAACACCACGAACGGAACAGTAATCACTGCCGCAGGATTTGAATTGTACCAAAACCAACCGAATCCATTCAGCAACGAAACAAGCATCGGGTTTACATTGCCAGAAGCAGCACAAGCGAGCTTAACTATCTATGATGTAGAAGGTCGTGAGTTGAGAGTAATTACCAACTCATTCGCTAAAGGTTACAACCAGTTTACAGTAGATAACAAGAATTTAGTAGGAGGAGTATTGTACTATCGTTTAGATACGCCAACACACTCTGCTACTAAGAAAATGATCGTAATAAAGTAATCCATTCATGTCTGCGTTACACCCTCCCGCGAGGGAGGGTGTTTCATTTCTCATTTTGAAAACGCAGTTATTGAACGGTTAAGATACACAGCAAGGGTCAAAACTATGACCAAATGATTTATAACAGTAATTAAAGAGGTAGGAATATTACTATAATTTTTCTACCAACAACTAAATTCCCTTGGGTGCTTTAAGCACTTTGTTTGAAGCACCCATTTTTAATAATGAGCAATTAGATGTTTAAAAATCCCGCCAAATGGTCGGGCAAGCTAGTTTCAAAAAGAGCAGATATACTCAATCAAAAT